>NZ_JXLL01000016.1 GCF_001316435.1 Caloranaerobacter sp. TR13 | reverse complement strand
TTTCTTTTGCCTTTTCCTCAACGGCAAGAAATAATTTACCACAAAATTTTTCATTAGTCAAGAACATTTTTCATAATATCAAATACATTTAAAAAAGCTAAGAGTATTTCAACTCTTAGCTTGAACTAAATATAATTATTTATTTTCAATAGGCTTCATAGTTGGGAATAGTATAACATCTCTGATTGATGACTGATTAGTTAAAATCATTATCAATCTATCTATACCTATACCTAGTCCTCCAGTTGGTGGTAAACCTACCTCTAGAGCATTTAGGAAATCAGTATCCATCATATGAGCTTCATCGTCACCTGCTTCTCTTTGTTTTAATTGTTCAATAAATCTCTGTCTTTGATCTATTGGATCGTTTAATTCAGAAAATGCATTAGCTATCTCCCATGTATTAACAAATGCTTCAAATCTATTAGTTATCCTTGGGTTATCAGGATTTCTCTTAGCTAATGGTGATACCTCTACTGGATGATGTGTAATAAAAGTAGGCTGAACTAAATGTTCCTCTGCATACTCTTCAAATAGCTCATTTATTACATGGCCTCTAGTCATTCCTGGCTTTATTTCTATTCCTTTTTCTTCTGCTATTTTTAATGCTTCTTCATCCGTATTTATTTCACTAAAGTCTACCCCTGCATATTTCTTTACTGCCTCTTCCATACTCATTCTATTCCATGGTGGTGTTAAATCTATTTCTTTACCTTGATAATTTATTTTAGTTGTTCCTAACGCTTTTTCTGCAACATACGCAACTAAATTTTCAGTTAATTTCATCATATCTTCATAATCAGCATAAGCCTGGTATAATTCAATGGCAGTATATTCAGGATTATGTTTTATTGACATTCCTTCATTTCTAAACATTCTGCCCATTTCATAAACCTTATCAAAGCCACCTACTATTAATCTTTTTAAATACAGCTCATTTGCAATTCTTAAGTACATATCTATATCTAAAGTGTTATGATGAGTGATAAATGGCCTAGCAGCCGCACCACCAGCTATAGTGTTCAAAATTGGTGTGTCAACTTCTAAGAAGCCTCTATTATCTAAATATTCTCTAACTGCTTTTATTATTTTTGACCTTAAAATAAATGTTTGCTTCACTTCTGGATTTACAATCAAATCTACATATCTCTGTCTATATCTTAAATCTGGATCTTTAAGCCCATGGAACTTCTCAGGTAATATTTGCAATGATTTAGTAAGTAATACGATTTCTTGCGCTTTTACAGAAATTTCGCCTTTCTTTGTTTTAAATACTTCTCCCTTTACGCCAATTATATCTCCAATATCATAAGTTTTAAAGAATTCGTATTCTTCTTCTCCAATTAAATTAACCTTTACAAATACTTGAATTCTGCCTTCACTATCTTGTATATCGATAAAACTTGCTTTACCATGTCCTCTTTTAGACATAATCCTACCTGCTATCGAAACAAACTTTCCTTCCATTTCATCAAAATTATCAATAATATATTTACTATGATGAGTTACTTCATATTTTTCTATCTTAAATGGGTCTCTTCCTACTTCTCTAAGTTTATTAAGTTTTTCTCTCCTAAGCCTTAGCATTTCATTAAGATTACTTTCTTCATATACCATTCAATGCACCTCCAAATTACCTAGTTATCTCTAGTACCTCATACCTAATAACCCCATCTGGAACCTGTACCTCTACTATTTCTCCTATTTTCCTTCCAATTAAAGCTTCCCCTACAGGTGATTCATTAGAAATCTTACCTTCGTATGGATCTGCTTCTGCTGAACCTACAATAGTATATTCTATTTCCTCATCAAATTCTAAATCTTTAACCTTAACTTTAGTGCCTATACTTACCGTCTCTAAGTTAATATCCTCATCGTCTATAATCCTAGCTGTTCTTAATATTCCTTCTAATTTAGCTATTCTCTCCTCTAATTGTGCTTGTTCATTCTTTGCTTCATCGTACTCTGAGTTCTCACTGATATCTCCAAAAGCAAGTGCATGCTTAATTCTTTCGGCTACCTCTTTTCTTCTAACCGTTTTAAGATACTCTAATTCATCTTCAATCTTTTTTAACCCTTCTACGGTTAAAACCACTTCTTTATCTGCCACTTTGCTCTCTCCCCTTCATAACCAATTTTATCTAATCTTGATAATTTTTATTATTGTTTGTCTTAAATAATAAGCACCGTAAATTTTTTACAGTGCCATACCCATCTTTTGTATGATGACTATTATAATTTAGGTATATAACATTGTCAAGAGGTTAATAAACTTATTTAGTTCAAATTCGCACATAGTTATAATAGTTATAATTGTACCTATACATGCCCAAAGAACATTTTTCTAGCTTCTTTAAACCTATATCTTTTATTGTTAATCTCAATTTTCACTAAATCTCTAGAATTAGGCATCTGTATACTTTGATAAAAATGTGCAGGTATTTCTTTATCAAACTCATACCCTGATGGCAAACTTTTTATATCCTGATTCCTTTTAAATATAAAGTCAGTTATTACTGCTACCATCTTTTTTGTTTTATTTATTTCTTTAAGCATTACTCTTTCAACACTAAAATCGAATATAATACTATCATCACAAATATCTAATACCTTTAATTTTAAATTGTTATTCAAATTAACGATTATATTATATTTGTTCAACTTTCTGATAGATCTTATTGTTGTATATATAGAAAGTCCATTTTCATTTAGAATATCATCTGCTAATTCATTAACAAACTCTTTATTTTCCCCTAAAACTGTAATATATTTAAATTCCTTTGCAATTTCAAAAACTATATCCCTGCTTACATCAGTATTATCACTAATAATAAGAATTTCTTTGTCCTTAAATAATTTATATTTATCCTTAAGCAGTTTTTTTAAAGCGTATATTACCAGCTTGCTTTTCAAATCTCTACCATCACACACTTTAATATTGTGTTTTTGTTGAATATATTCGATACTGTCACTGTCAAGTAAATCAATTCTATATAAAAGAATTTTATCTATATCTTCTAAATTTAAATAATTAATACTATTAACTATTCTTTCAGTAATTTCTTTATAGTTATCCTCTTTATCTTCAAGAAAAATTCCTACTCCATAACCTTTTACTTCATTATTACTTATGTATTTACATACAATTTTAGGTTTTATTTTTTTTTCAAGATTTAATAATATTCTATCAGGAATAACTTTTATTATTCCTCTTTTAATAAATTTTCTATAATACTGCGGTTCTAAAATATAAACCCATTTACCCTTCCATATAATCCCCCCATAAATTATTAAACTAAAGCTTCCTCCTTATCATTCAAATACTCTATTCTTGGTTTGAATTCTAGAGTATCTAAAGCTTTATTAAAGTCTTCACTAGTCATTTCATCAGGATTTTTACCTAAGAAAGCAACAATCATAGCTTCCATTACATTTGTACCAAATGATCTACCATTGAACTCAGGAGTAGTAGTCACTAATATCTTAACTCCTCTTTTTTTCATATCCTCTATATCATACGAAGTTACTGTATTTGTTATTATAATCTTTCCTTCCATATTTTCAGGCATATATCTCTTTATATAATTAAAATCACCAGCTATTATATCTACCTCATAGTAGTATTTAGAAAATTTACTATCAACAGATTTGTTTTGTTTTTGTCCTGTAGGATATAACATTTCAAATGGCATTTTAACAGCTATTGGTGCAATTATTCTCGCTATATTATATAGTGTATTATATGATTTGATTTTTATAGGTATTCCTAAAGCAAATATAGCATCCCCATAAACCACATTGCTACCAGCCTCTTGAAAAGCCTCAGCCATACCATATCTATCAAGTGCTGATGTAATAAGAACCTTCTTCCCTTTCAAATTAATAATATTATTTTCGTTTATATATCTTATAGCTCTTCTCTCTAAAGTATCTTTTAAAAAAGTTCCGTCTAACATTGGAGTTTTTTTGGCAGCTGCTTTAATTGGGAGTGAATCCTTTATTATGTATCTTTTATCTTTGCAAGTTAAATATATATCTATACCACCCATTCCAAAAGCATCAATCTTACCATCTAATTCCTTAATTAATTCTATAGCTTTATCTCTATCCCCATCTGTACCAATTCTTTCTATTATAAAATCCTCCCCAAAAATATTAACCTCAACTCTATGATTTCTTTTAGATGAACCCAAACTAACACTTACAACTCTCTTCAAAATACTTACCCCCTGTCTTTAACTAATTTAAGAATATTTTCTATAACTTTTAAATCAATTTCAACATCTTCTGTCAGAGGAGATTGGCCAATATCTATCGATATAATTTCTTTATCCAACAATTTATGCACTAAAGAGTTTCTCATATCAGAAAACAACGTAATAATTAAATCATAATTCCTTAACTCAGCTATAATATCCAATACCTTATTGAACAATTCTAACCCACTTCTATCTTGTAAAAATCTCCAGCGTTCTTCTTCTGACATTAAGAAATTATATTCAATGCCATATTTAAGACAAAGATTCTCAACCTCTTCCTTATTTTTTATCGGAAATCCAATTAGAGCTACACTCTTTCCCTTTCTTATCTCCCCTAAACCTTCTAGTCTAGAAATAAATGTTCTATGAATTCCTAAAATATTTGCAACTTCCTGCTGCGATTTACCCCTTATTCTTAATTCAATGATTTTATTAATATTTCTGTATATTTTATTTATATCTATTACCTTGTCTCCAATTCTAACTATATCCAACAATCCACCTCCCCCATCTACATTGTGCACAACATTGAACTCATACTTATATATTACCATTTTGTACAATTTTTATAAAGAAAAAAGATGGTCAAAACTAACCATCTTATAACTTCTCCAAGTATTTACTTAACACATCTATAATTTCATCTTTATCATCAATAGTATTTATCCTTCTTCTCATATCTGCTGCATTACTCATGCCTTTAATATACCACCCAATATGTTTTCTCATCTCTCTAACTGCAATCTTTTCTCCCTTAAAGCTAGTTAACAGCTCGAGATGTCTTATCGCCATATCTATTTTCTCACGATTTGTTGGTAGCGGTATTTCTTCTCCATTTTCAATAAATGCTACGGTTCTTTTAAAAATCCAAGGGTTCCCCTGACTTCCTCTACCTATCATTACTCCATCGCAACCAGTGTAATCAATCATTCTCTTAGCATCCTCAGGAGTAAAAATATCCCCATTGCCTACAACTGGAATTGATACATTTCTTTTAACTTCTCTAATTATTTCCCAGTTTGCCTCTCCAGAATAAAATTGTTCTCTAGTTCTACCATGTACAACCACTAAGGCTGCTCCTTCATCTTCAATAATTTTAGCTATTTCTACTGCATTTATACTTTTTTCGTCCCATCCCATTCTTATTTTTACAGTAACAGGTTTGTCTGCCACTTTAACAACAGCTCTTACAATTTGTCTAACTATCTTTGGTTCCTTTAATAAAGCACTTCCATCTCCATTTTTAACTATTTTAGGTGCGGGACATCCCATATTTATATCGATAATGTCAATATCGTCTTGTTTATTTAATTTTGATGCTACGACATGAGCCATAATATCTGGTTCATGACCAAATATTTGCAGTGCTATAGGTCTTTCCCCTTCATCTATCTTCATTAACTCGTATGTTTTCTTATCTTCATAATAAAGGCCCTTTGTACTTATCATTTCACTGTAAACGAGCCCTGCTCCTAATTCACTGCAAATCAATCTAAATGCCATATCTGTAATCCCTGCCATTGGAGCAAGAAAAACATTATTTTTTGTTTCAACATTACCTATTTTCACCATTTCACCTCATTTCTCCTTTCGTTAAAAAAGTAGCCTTATTAGGCTACTTGTTTCTTTCATATATTATTCTCAAACCTTCTAATGTTAATAACTTGTCTACTTTATTAATAGTTCTAGACTCACTTGCAATTAAAGTAGACAGTCCTCCCGTACACACAACGTTTTTTACTTCTCCCTTTATCTCTTTTTTCATTCTTTCAACAATATAGTCAACCATACCTACATAGCCATATATTATCCCCGACTGCATACTACTTACAGTATTCTTACATATAACAGTTTTTGGCTTTATCAACTCAATCTTAGGTAATTTAGCTGCTCTTTGAAAAAGTGCTTCACTTGAAATTTTAATACCTGGCGCAATAGCACCGCCAAGATAATCCCCTTCTTCAGATACTGCACAAAAAGTTGTAGCAGTACCAAAATCAACTATTATCGTAGGTCCTCCATATTTTTCATATGCAGCAACAGCATTAACAATTCTATCAGCACCTACCTGCTTAGGATTATCATATCTAATATTCATTCCAGTTTTAATTCCAGGTCCAACTATAAGTGGTTCTTTATTGCAGTATTTTATTGACATAGCTTGTAATGAATACATAAGTGGTGGTACTACTGAAGATATTATAACAGCTTCAACTTGATTAAGTTTAAACCCATTATATTCAAACAACTGATTAATAAGCATCCCATATTCATCTGAAGTTTTATTTTTATCTGTAGAAATTCTCCAATATTTTAATAGATTCTTGCCTTCATATACTCCTAATACAATATTCGTATTTCCAACATCAAATACTAATATCAAAATGTTCACCTTCTCCTTTGCTATTTATATACAATTTTTAAACACAATTTACTTAGATTTTAGCAATTTTAAAATATTTATTCAATACTATTTAAATTTTATTAATTATTTATACATACCCATATATTCCTCTTACAGATATCTCTCCTGATACTAACTTTTTAATCTGTCCGTTTTCTTCTATTAATAATTCTCCTTGGTCTGTTATATCTATAGCTTTAGCTTTTCTTTCCCCTTTATTAGTAATAATTTTTATTTCTCTTCCTAGTAAAATCGAAGCTTCTCTACATATTTCAATTGAAGTTTTTATACTACCATATTTAATAAGCTCATTATAAAATCCCTCAAAATTATTAAGAATTTCAGCTACAATAAACTTTCTATCTACATCATGTCCTATCTCAGCCTTAATAGAAGTAGCTATATCCTTTATTTCTTCAGGAAATTCTTCTGAATTTACATTTACATTTATTCCCATGCCTATAACTAAATAATTTATTCTATTAAGTTCAGCACTCATTTCTGTTAAAATACCACAAACTTTTTTACCATTTAAAACTATGTCATTTGGCCATTTTATATAGGCATCTACCCCTACTTTCTTAAGTGTTTTCCATATGGCAGCCGCTCCTATTTGCGTTACTTTTGAAGCGTCTATTGGATTAATATCTGGCCTAAGTATTATAGACATCCAAATTCCCTTACCTTTGGGAGATAACCATTTTCGTCCTAATCGTCCTCTACCCATAGTCTGCTCTTCTGATATTACAACTGTACCCTCTTTTATACCTTCAGTGGCTAACTGTTTAGCTTTAATATTGGTTGAATCTATACTTTCAAAATATACTATTTTTCTACCAATATAATTCGTTTTTAAGTATTCTGCAATTTCTACGTAAGTCAATATATCTGGTGTATAAGTTAACTTGTATCCTTTTCGTGTAACTGAATCAATTAGATAACCTTCTTCTCTTAATTGATTTATATACTTCCATATTGCTGTTCTGCTTACATTTAAAGTATCACTAATACTTTGTCCAGAAACAAATCTATTATTATTTTCTTTAAGCAGCTTTAAAATTTCATCTTTCACCATTTTTCCTCCCCATAAGAGTATTTTATCTAAAGCTTAGTAATATTATATCATTTGCAAAGGAAAAAATAATATAAGAAAACTTCGGGCATAAAGCCCGAAGTTTAGAATCAGAAATTCTTTTTTCATAAGTATAAATATTTTGTTAACAAACTCAAACTTTAAATTAGTGTCCTCTTTAAAACTAGTTTCTACTAACCTCCAAAGAACATTAACAATACACCTGCTGCTATTGCAGAACCAATAACTCCAGCAACGTTTGGCCCCATAGCATGCATTAATAAGAAGTTAGTTGGATTTTCTTGTTGTCCTACCTTTTGTACAACTCTAGCTGCCATAGGAACCGCAGACACCCCTGCGGCACCTATTAATGGATTTACTTTACCTCCAGAAACTTTATACATGATCTTTCCGAATATAACTCCTGCTGCTGTACCTATTGAAAAGGCTATTAGTCCTAGTACAATTATCTTGATTGTTGTTATATCAAGGAAAGACTCAGCTTTAGCTGTAGCACCAACTGTTAAACCTAAGAAGATTGTAATAATGTTTGATAAAGCATTCTGTGCAGTATTTGAAAGTCTTTCAACTACACCTGATTCTCTAATCAAATTACCAAACATAAGCATTCCAAGAAGTGGCGCTGATGATGGTAACAATAATATACTGAATGTAGCAACAACTATAGGGAAAATAATTTTTTCCTTTTTGGAAACTGGTCTTAGCTGCTGCATTTTAACCTTTCTCTCTTTTTCAGTTGTAAGTGCTCTCATTATTGGTGGCTGTATGATTGGAACTAATGCCATATAAGAATAGGCAGCCACAGCTATAGCACCTAATAGATGAGGTGCTAATCTAGTTGTTAAATATAATGCAGTAGGTCCATCTGCCCCTCCAATTATACCTATGGATGCAGCTTCAGGTCCTGTGAATCCTAAAAATATAGCTCCAATAAAAGTAAAAAATATACCAAATTGTGCAGCTGCTCCTAAAAGTAAACTTCTAGGATTAGCAATCAATGGACCAAAATCAGTCATTGCACCTACACATAAAAAGATAATTGGAGGATAAATCCCTAACTTTGTTCCTTGATATAGGTAATATAATAGTCCTCCTACTTGTTTAGTTTTATATACCATTTTACCTGTTACAGGATCTGTCACTAACTCTTTTACAGGTTCAGCCATAAGTCCACCTAATGGTAAATTAGTAAGCAACATACCAAAAGCAATTGGTATTAATAAATACGGCTCATATCCTTTTTTAATCGCTAAATAAAGAAGTGTGGAGGCGATTACAAGCATTATAACTTCTTTTATAGTTAATGCGGAAAAACCTGTACTTGTCCAAAACTGCTCTAGTATATCTAAAAACATCTAGGTTTACCCCACTTTCTGATTTATTTATATTTATTCAAGTGATACTAGTGGATCGCCTGCATTTACAGAAGCGCCTTTAGTTGTATTTATACTAACTACTTTTCCATCTCTTGGTGCTACTATTTCATTTTCCATTTTCATAGCTTCAAGTATTACTAAAACTTGACCACCCTTTACATTATCCCCTTCTTTAACTTTTATATCTAATATAGTTCCTGGCATTGGAGCTTCTACCGTTTCAGCTCCTTGCAAAGCTGGTTTTGTTTCTACTTCTTTTTTAGGTTCAGCTTTTGGCTCTCTTTTTACTTCTTTCTGTGGTGTTTTAACAACTGGTTTAGTAACAACAGGTGCACTCACTCTTTCAGGTGCTCCTTGTCTTACTTCTTCAACCTCAACTTCATACTTCTTTCCATTAACTGTAATTATATATTTTTTCATTTTTTAGCCTCCTTATCTATCGATTAATTCATCTGCTTAAGTCTACCAGCTCTAGCCCAGATTGGTGTATTTGCAGGTATTCTTCTTATATTTCTTACCTTGATTTCAGAAGCTGGTCTAGATATACTTGCTGCAATAGCAGCCGTTATAACTGCTATTAATTCTTCATCATCCTCTTCATTAATAGTTTCCTTTGGCACACTTTTTTCAGGTGTAATAGCTTTTTTTGGATCTTTATCTACTTTTTTATCATCTTTATAAAAGATAAATCTAAATCCATCTATAATATAAGAAATAACAAGCAGTGCCAAGAAAACTATACCCATACTAAATACTGTAACTATCAAAGCTTGACTTAAAGTAACCTTATCTCCTAGCAATCATATCACCTCTTTATAGGGGCATATTTCCGTGCTTCTTAGCCGGTCTATTTTCCCTCTTACTTGATAACATATCAAATGCACTAATAATTCTTTGCCTTGTAGTCATAGGCTCAATAACATCATCAACAAATCCTCTTGAAGCAGCTACATATGGATTTGCTACTGTATCTCTATACTCTTTGATTTTTTCAGTCCTTGTAGTTAATGGGTCATCTGAATTCTGTATTTCTTTTCTGAAAATAATATTCGCAGCACCTTCTGGTCCCATAACAGCAATTTCTGCATTAGGCCATGCAAATACTAAATCTGCACCCATATCTTTACTACACATAGCAAGATATGAACCTCCATATGCCTTCCTTACAACTAAAGTAACTTTCGGTACAGTAGCCTCACTATATGCATATAGCATTTTTGCTCCATGTCTTATAATTCCACCATATTCTTGGTCTGTACCTGGTAAAAATCCTGGAACATCTACTAAATTTAGCAATGGTATATTAAAAGCATCACAAGTTCTTATAAACCTTGAAGCTTTATCTGCTGCATTAATATCTAAACAACCTGCTAGCACTTTAGGTTGATTTGCAATTACTCCAACTGATTTACCATTTAATCTTATAAATCCTGTTATGATATTTTGAGCAAAATAAGGCTGTACTTCAAAGAAATCTCCATTATCGGCTATTATCTTTATAATTTCTTTCATATCATATGGCTTATTAGGATTATCAGGTACAATTTCATTTAAAATTTCATCTATTCTATTTATATCATCATCAGTATCAAATGCTGGAGGATCTTCTAAATTATTTGATGGTAAAAAGCTTAATAATTTTCTTATTCTATTTATAGCATCCTCTTCTGTACTATCAATAAAATGTGCAACTCCACTCACACTATTGTGAGTCATAGCTCCTCCTAATTTTTCTGCAGAAACATCTTCGCCAGTTACAGTCTTAATAACTTGTGGCCCTGTAATAAACATCTTACTTGTATTCTCTATCATAAATATAAAGTCTGTAAGTGCCGGTGAGTATACAGCTCCTCCTGCACATGGTCCCATAATTACTGATATCTGAGGAATAACTCCAGATGATATAGTGTTTTTATAAAATATTCTACCATAACCCGATAAAGCATCTACACCTTCTTGTATTCTAGCTCCTCCTGAATCATTTAATCCAATTATAGGTGCCCCCATTTTTAATGCCATATCCTGTACTTTGCATATTTTAGCAGCATGCATTTCTCCTAGAGAACCACCTATCACTGTAAAATCTTGGGCATATACGTATACAAGCCTACCATCGATTGTTCCATAACCAGTCACTACACCTTCCCCTGGTGCTTTCTTTTTATCCATTCCAAAATTAGTACATCTATGTTCAACAAAAGTATCTAATTCAACAAAACTTCCTTCATCAAGTAATAGATTTATTCTCTCTCTTGCTGTCAATTTACCGCTTTTATGCTGCTTCTCTATTCTTTCAATTCCTCCACCTAGTCTAATTTTCTCTTTAGCCGCCCTAAGCTTCTCTATTTTTTCAATTGACATGAATTTACCTCCTTAAGTTTTAACTCATTAGGTATATATTAGTCTCTTTGACATAATTCAATTAATACGCCATAAGTACTCTTTGGATGTAAGAAAGCTATTTTTGCACCACCTGCTCCATATCTTGGCTTTTCATCTATCATTCTAATACCTTTACTTTTCATTTCTTCTATTGCTTTTTCTATATCATCAACTCTATAAGCTATATGTTGAATTCCCTCTCCCTTTTTCTCAATATATCTCGCTATAGGTCCTTCCTTGTCTGTTGACTCTAGAAGCTCGATTTCAGTATCGCCAATTGGTAAAAATGCTACTTTTACTTTTTGTTCTTCGACAACTTCAATTCCATCTAATTCTAAGCCTAATACTTCTTGATAAAACTTCAAAGTTTCCTCTAAATTTTTAACCGCTATACCAATATGGTCTACTTTTTTTACCATTTCTTATCCTCCTTATTCTCCTAACATAGTAATAATTTTATCCCTAGCAGTATAAGGATCTATTTCCCTTTTTGCAATTTTCTCAGATAAGTTATCTAAATAATGTCCATTACTTGTCTTTTTCAGCACTATAGCCATAAGTTTTTCTTCTACTAATTTCAATACCTCTAATCTAGCATTTGCTAGTCGTCGTTTTTCAAATTCACCAGAGTCAATCATATATTCTTTATGATTAATTATTTTTGCTAAAAGCTCATCAATACCCGTATTATTAGATGCTGATACTTTAAGTACAGGTGGCTTCCAACCTTTACTTTCTCCAAACTTAAGCATCATCTCTATTTCTAAAGCTGTTTTATCTGCTCCATCTAAATCACTCTTATTTACTGCAAATATATCTCCTATTTCCATAACACCAGCCTTTATAGCTTGTATATCATCTCCTAAACCTGGTACCATAATCATTACAACAGTATCTGCTATTTTAACTATATCAACTTCAGATTGACCAACTCCAACAGTTTCAACAAAAATATAATCTACTCCAAAAATATCTAATATCTTAATTGCACCATATGTTGCTTTTGAAAGTCCTCCTAATGAACCTCTAGTACCCATGCTTCTAATAAATACGCCAGGATCCGTTGCTAAATCTTGCATTCTTATTCTATCACCTAATATTGCTCCACCTGTAAAGGGGCTAGTAGGGTCTATTGCAATTATCCCCACCTTCTTGCCCCTTTTTCTTAATTCCTTTACCAGTTTATCTGTTAAAGTACTTTTGCCACCACCAGGAGGCCCTGTTATACCAATGACATGAGCTTTTCCAGTATATTTATAAAGCTTCTTAATAAGATTTATTGCTTCACTACTACCCATCTCAAACATTGATATAAGCCTTGCACAAGCTCTCTTGTCACCTTCAAGTAATCTTTTTTCAAGATCCAAATTATTGCACCACCTAATAATTGCTATTTTCTTTTAACATGTTCCCTAATATAGTCTATTGCTACTGATGTTGGAGTACCAGGAGTAAATATTTCTGATATTCCTGATTCTTTCAAGAAAGGTATATCATCCTCAGGAATAACTCCACCACCTACTACTAAAACATCTTCAGCGCCCTGTTCTCTTAATAAATTAACTACTTTTGGAAACAAATGATTGTGAGCGCCTGATAATATACTCATAGCTACTACATCTACATCCTCTTGAATAGCAGCTGCAACAATTTGCTCTGGAGTTTGTCTTAAACCTGTATAAATAACCTCCATGCCAGCATCTCTAAGTGCTCTAGCAATTACCTTTGCTCCTCTATCATGGCCATCTAGTCCTGGCTTGGCTACTAGTACTCTAATAGGTCTTTCACTCATTGTTAAACCTCCTCAAAGATAATAGTATAAGTTTTGTTTTGCTAAAACAAAACTAACCCTTAAAGCTAATATTTTATAGAATTATTGAAGGTTGATATTCTCCAAACTCTTCTCTTAGTACACCACAGATTTCTCCTAATGTAGCATAAGCTTTAACTGCATCTAAAATATATGGCATTGTATTTTCGTTAGTTTTTGCAGCTTTCCTTAAAGCTTCAAGAGCTTCTTTTACTCTTTCATTATCTCTTTCTTCTCTTAATTTTCTTAATTTTTCTTTCTGCAATTCACCTACTGAAGGATCTACTTTTAATATGTCTTTATGCCCTTCTTCTTCTATTTGATATTTATTAACACCAACTACTATTCTCTTTCCTGTTTCTACTTCCATTTGATATCTATATGCACTATCTTGAATTTCTTTTTGTATAAATCCTTTTTCTATAGCTTTAGGAGAACCGCCAAGTTCATCTATTTTCTTAATGTACTCGTAAGCTTCTTCTTCTATTCTCTTAGTTAAACTTTCTATATAGTATGAACCTGCTAATGGATCTATAGTTTCAGTAACTCCACTTTCATGAGCTACTATTTGCTGAGTTCTTAAAGCTATTCTAACTGAATCTTCTGTTGGTAATGCCAATGCTTCATCTCTAGAATTAGTATGAAGTGATTGGGTTCCACCTAACACAGCTGCTAAAGTTTGAATTGTTACACGAATTATGTTATTGTCTGGCTGCTGAGCTGTTAAAGTAGAACCAGCTGTTTGAGTATGGAATTTCATAACCATTGATTTCTTATTCTTAGCATTAAATCTTTCTTTCATAATTCTCGCCCATAATTTTCTAGCTGCTCTAAACTTAGCAACTTCCTCTAATAGGTCATTATGAGCATTAAAGAAAAATGATAATCTAGGTGCAAATGAATCAACATCAAGCCCAGCTTTAATAGCTGCCTCAACATAAGCTATACCATTAGCAATAGTAAAAGCAACCTCTTGAACAGCTGTAGAACCTGCTTCTCTTATGTGGTATCCACTGATACTTATTGTATTCCAATTTGGAACATTTTTTGAGCAGTATTCAAATATATCTGTAATAAGTCTCATTGAAGGTTGAGGTGGGAATATATAAGTTCCTCTCGCTATATATTCCTTTAAAATATCATTTTGTATAGTTCCTCTTAATTTATCTTTTGATACTCCTTGTTTTTCTGCTACTGCTATATACATAGCTAATAATACCGCAGCAGGAGCATTTATAGTCATAGAAGTACTTACCTTATCTAGAGGAATACCATCAAAAAGAATCTCCATATCTTTAAGAGAATCAACAGCAACTCCAACCTTACCTACCTCTCCTTCTGAAAGAGGATGATCTGAATCGTATCCAATCTGAGTTGGCAAGTCAAAAGCTACACTAAGTCCAGTTTGTCCTTGCTCTAGTAAATACTTATATCTCTTATTTGATTCTTCTGCTGTTGCAAAACCTGCATATTGTCTCATTGTCCAAAGTCTACCTCTGTACATCGTAGGCTGTACACCACGTGTAAATGGATATTGCCCAGGGTATCCTAGATCTTCATTATAATCCAAATCCTTAATATCTTCTGGTGTATAAAGTCTCTTAACTTCTAATCCTGAACCTGTTGTGAATTTTTCTTTTCTCTCAGGAAATCTTGAAATAGTTTTTGATAATGTGGAATCTTCCCATTCCCTCTTAGCTTCTGAAATTTTGCCTAGTTTTTCATTATCAAACATCTGTAATCCTCCTTTTTAAGTAGGCCATGTTTTAATACGGACAGTTAAGCAAATGTTTTCCCGTCCAAATATAGACTATTATACAATTCAAAATTTTGCAATATATATTTCAAATTTTTTAAATATTGAAGTATATTTTTCATAAATAGAATTATTCTATACATAAAATATTATTCCTCTAAATTTTTTACTATTTTTTTGTGATTAATTTTTTGCTCAATTGGTAATTTATTGGAATAAAAAAATAGAAGCATAAGCTCCTTAAGTTTATGCTTCTATTTTTTTATCTTTTCAAAAAACTCTTTTACATTTATTATGTATCTAGTATGTGTACCCTTTCCTATTAACTTTTCTTCATCGTAAGCTTCTACATCAAAATATAATTTTTTACCATCTATCTTCGTAAGTTTTGCTATACCTTTTACTTTCATACCAACTGGTGTAGCCCCTAAATGCTTAATATCTACATGTATTCCTACAGTCGCATAACCTTCTCCTAACTCCTTGTCTACTGCATTCAATGCAGCATTTTCCATAAGCCCTATCATCATTGGTGTAGCAAAAACATAAACATCTCCGCTACCAAATTTTGCAGCCGTATCATCTTCAGTTACAATCTTCTCTGCTATACCTTCTAAACCAACTTTTAAATTAAACTCCATATACCCACCTTCCCTTTCTGTCTTTCTTTAATATCAAGATCAAGAATTTATATCTAATTTTTATTATAACATAATTAAAAAAAAAGTGGTCAATGACCACTTTATTCCATAGTAAATATTTCTTCAAATTCCTTAGCATCAAGAGTTTCTTTTTCTAATAGAGCCTCTGCTACTCTATGAAGCTTATCTATATTCTCTTTTAATAAGTTCTCCGCTGTATTATAAGCCTTATCTATTATACTTCTCATTTCTCTATCTATTTGAGCTGCTACTTCCTCACTATAATTTCTGCTCCTAGTTAAATCTCTTCCTAGGAAAACTTCATCTGTATCTGTACCATATGTCATAGGTCCTAATTTTTCACTCATACCATAATGAGTTACCATATCCCTTGCTATCTTAGTAGCTCTTTCTAAATCATTCTGGGCTCCTGTACTAATGTCATCTAAAACTAGTTTCTCAGCTACTCTACCACCAAGAAGATGCACTAATGTCTCTTCCATTTCTGTTTTAGACATATAGTATTTGTCTTCTTTAGGTAGTATCATTGTAAATCCACCAGCTCTACCTCTTGGAATAATACTTATTAAATGAACTGGATCCGTATTTGGTAATAATCTAGCTACAACCGCATGCCCCGCTTCATGATAAGCTGTAAGCTTTCTTTCTTTTTCACTTATTACCCTACTTTTCTTTTCAGGTCCTGCTATAACCTTAGTTATAGCTTCTTCAATTAAATCCATCGGTATCTTCTTTAGATTTTTTCTTGCAGTCAATAGTGCTGCCTCATTTAATAGATTCTCCAAATCAGCTGGAGTAAATCCAGGAGTTCTTCTTGCTATAACTTGTAGATCGACATCATCATCTAACGGTTTACCTCTAGTGTGTACTCTTAGAATTGCTTCTCTACCTTTAATATCTGGTACACCTACATAAACTTGTCTATCAAATCTTCCTGGTCTTAAAAGCGCAGGGTCTAATATATCAGGTCTATTTGTAGCTGCTATAACAATAATACCTTCATTTACGCCAAAGCCATCCATTTCAACAAGAAGCTGATTTAAAGTTTGCTCTCTTTCATCATGTCCTCCACCTAATCCAGCACCTCTTCTTCTACCAACAGCATCAATCTCATCAATAAAAACTATACAAGGAGCATTCTTTTTTGCTTGCTCAAATAAATCTCTTACCCTTGAAGCACCTACTCCTACAAACATCTCAACAAAATCTGAACCACTTATGCTGAAAAAAGGTACACCAGCTTCTCCTGCAACAGCTCTAGATAAATATGTTTTACCAGTACCAGGAGGACCAACCATTAAAATTCCTTTAGGTATTCTAGCACCTAATTCAATATACTTTCTTGGATTTTTAAGAAAATCTACTACTTCTCTAAGTTCTTCTTTTTCTTCTTCCAATCCAGCTACATCTTTAAACGTTATTTTCTTTCTGTCTTCATCTTTATGCAGTTTTGCTCTGCTTTTTCCAAAATTCATAACTTTGCTTCCGCCACCTTGTGACTGCTGCATAAATACAAACCAAAAAACAATAAATATTAGTATCATAAAAATCGTTGGAAGAATATTTAAAAGCCAAGGTGTTTCAGGCGGTTTTTCTCCAGCGTACCTTATCTTATTTTTATCTATTAGGTCCTTTAAATAATCCTCATAAAGGTCTTCCTCTGTACCTTGTGGAAGTATTAATGTAAATGCCGTTCCATCTTTCAATTTACCTGTAATTGTACCTTCTTCTCTCACTATGGTAATAGAATCTACATTATCACTTTTTATCTGCTGAACTAATTCAGTAAAATCAAATTGCTTAACTTCTCCAACTGGTCTATTGAAAAACTGAACTGCTACAACAATTATTATGAACATCAGTAGATAGAAACTTATACCTCTGAAATATCTTTTCAACTAGAGTCCTCCTCTCACTGCCCTAAATCTCTCATATTAAAATATTTTACCATAATGGCCATTAAAACACAACAATACCCTAAGGAGGTTATCTTTTATTTTATTATTCATAAACTTCTTCTTTAAGAACACATACATATGGTAAATTTCTATATTTTTCATTAAAGTCTAGCCCATAACCTACAACAAACTCATCTGGTATTGTAAAACCTATATAATCTACTTTGACTTCAACT
Organism: Caloranaerobacter sp. TR13; assembly: GCF_001316435.1. NCBI lineage: Bacteria > Bacillati > Bacillota > Tissierellia > Tissierellales > Thermohalobacteraceae > Caloranaerobacter > Caloranaerobacter sp. TR13. The sequence goes on along the minus strand of NZ_JXLL01000016.1, from coordinate 19,050 downwards.
TTTCTTCTCTCAGGTTTATCAAGCAGAGTACATATCTTTACACTCCTAGGACCTCTAGACTTAAGATTTTCAACTAAATAGCTTAAAGTTAACCCTGTATCTATTATATCTTCTACAATCAATACATCTTTACCTTCAATGCTTGAATCTAAATCTTTCAAAATTCTTACAACTCCTGATGATTGTGTTGATGAACCATAACTAGATACAGCCATAAAGTCCATACTTAATGGTATATCAATATTTTTACATAAATCTGACATAAACAGTACTGCTCCTTTAAGTACACAAATTACAACTAAATCCTTATCTTTATAATCTTTAGTTATTTCTTCACCTAATTCTTTAATTCTTTTTTGTAATTCATCTGATTCAATTAATATTTGTCGAATATCTTGTTTCATATAAATCCTCCTTATATTTAATTTGTACTTTTAAAATCCTTTTAGTTTCAGGTTTAATTTTATAAAGCTCACTTATCCTATAACCTACAACCCAAATAATATTGCAATCATCTACTAAAAGTGGGATTTTGTCTCTTATATCTCTAGGAATTTTTAAATCTATAAAAAAATCTTTTAGTTTCTTTTTCCCTTTCATTCCTAAAGGGAAAAATTTATCCCCAGGTTTTCTATTTCTAATATATAAGTTTCCATATATTTTATCATAATCAAAATATTTTATAAACCTATTATTTTTTATATCAACTTCATTAGCATCCAATATTTCCGTAATTATTTCGCACTTTAGATCATCAATTTTTGTTGATTTATCTATATCAATTATATACTCATAATTTTTTATTTCATTCTTCAAATCTATTTTTTGTACTGTAAAATAATCATAACCTATAGTAATTTGTATATTTTTAGGTAAATGAATCCTTTTTCCTGTATTATTATTAAATACAAGATTGATAGCATCATATATATGCTTTTCTTCTATTCCCTTAATATGTCCTAATAATTTCTCAATTGCTATTCTCAATATCCTAGACTTTATAGAATCATGCTGATCTAAAAATTTTTCTCTACTTATAATGATCTTATTTTTATTCTCTTTATGTATCATCTGTTCATATTTTTCTAAAGCATGCTTTTTCAGAAAATCACTATCTATAGACATCAATCTTGAAGTTCTATAAATAGTATCAATAAAATTTTCATTAAAGTTGTCTTTGATAAAAGGAATAAGCTCAAGCCTAATTTTATTTCTACTATAAATTGGCTTGAAATTTGTTTTATCAATTCTAACTTCAATATTATTTTCTTTTATATATCTTTCAATCTCATCCCTACTAACATCTAACAATGGCCTTATAATATCGCCATTTTTATAATCCATTCCCTTTAAACCGTCTAATCCTGTTCCCCTTATAAATCTCATCATCAAAGTTTCTGCTTGGTCATTTTTATTATGAGCAACTGCAATCTTACCATTCCCTATTTGTGATAACACTTGTCTAAAAAAACCATATCTTATCTCCCTACCAGCTTCCTCTTCAGAAAGCTTATTTTCTTTAGCATATTTAGTCATATCTACTTTTATTGAATAAAAAGGAGTCCCTAATTTATCAGCTACTTCCCTTACATATTCTTCGTCTTCATCTGCTTCTTTACCTCTAACACCATGATTAACATGTGCAATATACAATTTAAAATCAATTTTTTTCATAGCTTCTCTTAGAACATAAAGAAGAGCCATTGAATCAGGCCCTCCCGAAACACCTACAAGAATATTGTCTCCTTTTTCAATTAAATTGTTTTTTATAATCGTATCTATTACTTTCTCCTTCATAATAATCACCTATCTTATAGCATCTAATTTTTTTGTCTATAAACTTCTAACTATCAAATGTCCTATTTCTATTATACATAAAATTTTATTCCTAAAAATATAGTTAATACAAAAAAACATATGCTCACTATAAATATTAAATTAATAATGTCATTACTAATTATAGGTGGATTATTAGCCGATTCAATAAAAAGCATTTTTAGTCTTTCTATATAGTAATTTATATCATTAAATTTATTTAACAAACCATCTTTCATAAATATTTTAAGTTTCTCGCTTATATTAAGTGAATCTATAATCGTTAATATTTCTTTCATTGAAGTATGAAAGGGAGCATATTCTCGTCTAGTAATAAGGCATATCATTAACATAGTTGTGCTGAAAATCAATCTTTCAATATGTGAATTTTTATTTTCTATTCCCCATGAATTTATATCATATGTAGGAGTAAATTCTTTAATGCATCCATTTTTTTTGATTACTCCACCAAAATCCACAAACATTACCTTTTTAGTTTTTCTATCTACTATGATATTCTCTAGTTTTAAATCTCCATAAATATATCCCATCTGATAAAGTTTGTTTATAAGTCCGGATAATATTAATGATATCCCTAAAACTTCTCTTATACTTAATTTATTTTTATTAATAATTTCTTTTAAATTATCTCCTTCTATATACTCCATAACAATATAATAATATTTCTTGTTCTTATATACCCAATCATCAATTTCATAAACTATAGGTATATTATTTGATAAGGGGAGTTTATGTATGATTTCAAATTCTCTAGTTAAAGACATTATATCTTCACTTATTTTCAATGCTTTTATATACCCTTTATGATCTATAACCTTATATACTGTACCTACGCCACCCTGACCTATTTTTTCAAGTACTGTATATTCATTTTTATACCATTTACCTATAACTTTATCTCCTCTCTTAAGCATTCAAACTCCCCCAAATTTATATTTTTACACTATATTTGCTGCAAGTATTCCTTTGTTCATTTCTTTTATATCTAATAACATTTCTATAGCTCTTTGCAGAGCTGGTCCTGTTGGAGTTGTCCCACCTGTAGTTATATTGCTTAAGCTTTTCTGCAATTCATCAATATCTTCTGTAAAATCACAAATAGTTTTGTATAATTCATAATCTTTACCTGGGAAACCCACAACTGCGATTTCTGTTTTACCTTTTCTTTGCTTAAGTATTCTCAATAAATTAATAATACTATTTCTAGCTATACTTATCTTATTAGTCATGCTACCACTTAAATCAATAACTATACAGCATCTAATGTCCACTTCTTCACCAAGTTTATCAATGACATTAATTATTTTCCTCCTAGATTCAGGATTAAAATCTTCTAACCCCTCACCAAGTATATTTTTTAATTCTTTATTTACAGCCTCTTGTATAGTTTTATGAACTGTTTTAATTGTTAACATTTCCATAGTTTTCGAAAAGCTCTCCAAATCTGTTACTTCCCAAATTCCTCCTCCTTGGTTAGCTATCTGTTGAATCTCAGCTAGAGGCTTTTCTTTTGTCCTATTGTTAACTATCCCTATAGTACTCACAATTATTCCCATTTCCTTAGCTTTTTTAGATACCTCGACAGGATCTATACCTACATTAGATTCCCCATCACTTACCAATATTATTTGTCTTATTAATCCTTTCTTGTCCATTTTATTCCTCCTACCGTTTTTTTAGTAATTATTGACAATAAAATATTTCATATTCATTTTTTTATCCTAAACAACAGTTTGTCCTTATATATATATTTTCTTTACTGACTTAATATTCAAAACAAAATCTTTAATTTTTAAAAATTTTAAGGTAGATTTTGTTGAAATCCATAAACGGAAATTATATTTAAATATCTACAATTCATTAAGGTTTATAATTTCCTATGGATTATAAAAAAAGCGGCTAATGCCGCTTTCAAACTGTTGACAAACTTATTCTTTTAAAATATTTATGAAAATAAAAGCGAATGCTTGAAAGAATTTAGTTAAAAAAACTTGGTGAAAATTTTTAAGAAAATCCGTGGGCTTAGCATGGACGCTAAGTCAGCTTCCAGAGTCAGGACGACTTATTGGAAGCGTTAGGATTTTCTAAAAATTTAAGCCTATAGTTTTTTCTAAATTCGTCCGCATGAGCGTCATTTTCATATATATTTATTTTGTCAATAAGCTCAAAAAGCGGCTAATGCCGCTTTTACCTTCTCTTCCAAACCTTAGTCACAAGAACTGTCATATCATCCTTATTTTTATCAATATTTACAGATTTAGCTATATTAATTATTTCTGTAGCAATTTTTTGAGGATTAACACTAGATATATTGCTGATAATCTCTGCCATCCACCCTTCTTTATCCTCTACTTTATCATTAGAATCTAAAACACCATCTGACATCATTATTATTAAATCGCCATCCTCTATATTATCTTCATAAACCTGAAAATCCACGTCTTTTAATATGCCTACAGGTAAACTCTTAGCATTTATTATGTCTACTCTATCCTTCCTCTTTATAAATGTTGGAGCAGAGCCAATTTTAATAAATTGTGCCTTCCCCAAATATAAATCTATTATAGTCATATCAATAGTTGAAAACATTTCATCAGACGATTTTAAAAGTAAAATTGAGTTAATAGTTTTAAGTGCTAATTCTTTATCAAAACCTGCCTCTAAAAACTTCTCTAAAAGCGAAATAGTTATATTGCTTTCTTGATTCGCTTTTCTGCCTATCCCCATTCCATCACTCAAAGCTATAAAATAGTCATTTTCATTTTCACCAAAAGTGTAACTGTCACCTGAAACATAATTAAATGACTCGTCCCATTTACAAACCTTTGTTATAGCACCATACCTATTAGCTTTTATAAGTTTTAGGCTACATCTATTATTTTTTCCAGGTATACTGCAGCTAAATTTATCTCTAGTTAAATCAAATCCAACAACTTTAGAAACAATAGGTACAATATCCTTCAAACACATACCTTTTCCTTTACAAGACTTTAATTCCAATAAGATTTCAAATTTTCCATCTTGAAATTGTGTGCAATTTACTTCTTTTACATCAATTACATTTTCTTTCAGTTTTAAATAAATTTCTTTTTCTAAATCATTAGCAAATCTAATATCTTTATAAATAATATTTGCCAAGTCATTAATTATAGTAGCTACTCCTTCTAATTGATCAGTTACTAATTGTCTACTTTCTAAAATCTTCTTCTCCCATCTATGATTAACCCTGTATATATCAAACAGATAATTACATTTATCTATTATATATTGTGGCTTCAAGCATCTTTTTGCAAAATATTCTGGCAATGAATTTTTATTTATATTTCCATTAAGTTCTATTAAATTCATAATATCAAACATCGAATGATATGCAGTGTAAAAATCCTGCTCCCAGCAAAATTTATACATACTGCAAGCTTTACAAACATCATTAACTACTTCATCTACAAAATTCGATATGTCTTTTTGTTGTGAAAAACTTTTTGTTTCTGCTGCTTTTTTAAATGTTGATGCTAACTCATTAAATACATTAGACACTTCTTTTAATCTTTTATAAGTTATATCTCTTATTCTTTTACTATATTGTATATTTGAATAAGTCAAACCATTATTACCGAATATCACTCCATTATTTTTTTCTAACGAAATAGCTAACATAAAAAATATAAAAATACTAACTGCAATCTCCTTATATAAAAGCATACTTTCTACAAAACCATTTATATAAAAAGACATTATAGCATTTCCTATAATAAAGCCCAAACTAGTTCCTAATTTACCTAAATCCTTAAATAATCCACCTAACAATCCTGAAAAGCCGTACACTGAAATAATTAGTGGTACATTGTTATTTGACATTCCCGTTATCAATCCAATTGTCACTCCAATAGTAGTTCCAAATGCTGGTCCTTTAAAGTAAGCAAATATTAAAATAATAATTACTCCAACAATTCTTTTTAAAGATAAATCTATAATAGTTATATCTCCTAATCCTGAAATAGCTAATGAAATCATTATTGCTGCACTTATAATTTCTTCATTTGTAAAGATGTCATTTAGCCTTCTTTCAAAAATAGAAATACTATATGAAAAAATATATGTTAATGTGAATACTATTACACCTTCAAACATCGCCATAATAAAGTCATACATATAAAAAGTACTTGTAAGCAATAAAATAGTTTTTGTCATAATTAATAAAAGGAATGATAAAACAGAATATCTTAATGTGCTTACTTTAGTTCTGTTTTTTAAAACTGTATTTAAGAAAAATAATAACCATATCACCACTAGATAATAATATGCACTCAAGCCATGAATGCTTAATATCCCAAGAGACAAAAGAGTTATTATACCTAAAGCATTACCATATCTAATTAAATACGCTGTTAGAAATGCAATTCCAAAAGGCGTTAATCCATCCATTATAGATGCTCGTGATATTAATAATGCTAAAAGACCTATTGCTATATTTTTAAAGTTCAGTTTTAAAACTAAATTCCTTAAAATTTTTAAAAAAGTATTTTCCTCTTTAACCGTAAGTAATTCAGCTCTATTTATCATTTGAAAACCCCCACCCCACATTTGGTTTTTTGTAATTTTATCAAATGAATTATGAGATATTTGTCAATTAGGGTTGTCCTATTCAAAAAACTTTTTGACAAAAATTATGCTTCTTTCAATTGAAATCTGAAAATTGGACATAAATTTCATCAAAACATTTTTCTCAAAAAACAAATAATTTATATCTAACTAAAAACTAGACTAGTAGAAATCAAAATTTTAGACAAAAAGAGCGACTTTAATATCAAGTCGCTCTTTGTCATAAATTGATTGTTTTTAGTTGCCAATACCTTTAATAAATTTATTTTTATTTTTCTCCTTATCTATATATATTATTTCACCAGGTTTAAGCATATTTAATTCTTCTCTAGCAATTTTTTCAATAAACTCAGGGGTATCAGCATATCTGATTTTATCTTGAAGTTCTGCAATTTCTACGTTCAAACTGTTAATCTTATCCTCTTTTGCTTTTTTTTCTTGTTCTAAATCTCTCATCATTTTTTGCTGATTGAAAAATATGGTACTTAAATAAAATAAACATGCTAATAACAATATGTATCTAAGTCTAAACCTTCTCTTCTGTTTAGTTTTGCGCATATCAAGCCCTCCAACTTTTTCTAAATTATGTATGAATATTTCTATGTATTTTCTAAAAATCCTTTATTTTTTTAGCAATATAGTACTTGTGTACTTTCTAATATCATTAAAAATACGTTTTGGTAATTTAGTTATTTTTCTTATGCTTTTATTTAATCTATTAACTTTATCATTCAATTTTTTAAAAGGAATTGATAATAAATCTATAATAATCCTCAATGGATATGTCAGTATATTTATTACATATTTAAGCAACTTAATAAATACTCTTATTAAATAAACCATTAGAGTTATAACTGGCTTACTCAGAAGTTTTGTATAAATTAATACACCACAAATGAAACCTAAAAAAACATAACCTCTTAATTCTCCCCAATTACTAAAAATTAGTGTAGCTAGAGCTATTATTGATACAATAATCCAAAAAATTAAATCTTCAACTAAGGTAGCAATTTTCTTAGGTTTAAAAAAATACCTAAATATCCTATATAAATCATATACAAAGCCAATCAATACTCCACCATACATAGTAAGTAAAAAAATATAAGCTTGACTCTCAACTGTGTTCCCCACAAAATCACCCCTAATGAAAATGAAAACCAATGGTATAAACCATCGGTTTTATTTAAACATTTTGCCTAATAAGCCAGAACCCTTTGAACTAGAAGTATCTTTGTTAGTATATAAGATACCATTTATCTTACCTTCTATAACTATATTCCCATCTTCTAAATTTAGTTTGCTAATGTTTAAATCGTCTCCTTTAACAGTCATTAGACCTTTTACAGTTAATAGAATAATTGTATTATCATTAAAACTATCCACATGTTCTACTCCAGATATATTAAGCTTCTCTCTATTTTCTAATATTATATTTTGACTTCTGCTTGTAGTCTTCTTTTCACTCATCCCCCATCCCCCCAGAATACTTATGTTAAATGATTATGTAGTAAATTTAAGTTTTATTCCTAAATTATACATTTTATTTAGTATCATATTATATTATACATATTATGAGCATTATCTTTTGTTACATGTTCTAATAACTGTAATACTTCGATTTTCATTGTCCTAGTACCAAAATTTATTTCAATTATATCTCCTACATTTACCAAAGTACCAGGTTTAGCTATCTTCCCATTTACTAATACTCTGCCTTGTTCACAGGCTTCTTTAGCAACTGTTCTTCTTTTGATTATTCTAGAATTTTTAAGAAATTTATCTATCCTCATACTATCACCTTCCATATTTATATTTAACATCTGACAGCCAAAAGAAAAAAATCAGGTCAATGACCTGATTTTTTATTTGTTAACTGCCTCTTTTAAGCTCTTACCAGCTTTGAAAACTGGTGCATTTGATGCTGGAATATCGATTACTTCTTGAGGGTTTCTAGGATTTCTACCTTTTCTAGCTTTTCTTTCTCTTACTTCAAAAGTACCGAAACCTACTAATTGAACCTTTTCTCCTTTTACTAATGCTTCTTCTACACTCTTCATGAATGCATTTAATGCGCTTTCAGCATCTTTTTTTGTTAAACCACTCTTTTCAGCTATGCTTGAAACTAATTCTGCCTTGTTCACAATAAATACCTCCTTATTATTCAATTATATTAAAAATAGTACGTATAAGCATATTCTACCTTTTTAAGTAAAATCCTTCTTTTTAGTATTATTTTTTATCTATTTTTTTATTTTTATGTATCTTTGTTCTTTCCCACAGCTCATCCATCTCTTTCAATGTCATAAACTGTAAATCTTTCCCTATTCCCCTACTCATATCTTCCATAAGTTTGAATCTTTCAATAAACTTATTTATTGTCTTATTTAAAGCAATTTCTGGATTTACTTTTAAAAATCTACTAATATTTACTACAGCAAATAATAAATCTCCTATTTCTTCTTCAATTCTATTTTTATTATTCTCTTTTATTTCAATTAGTACTTCTTGAAATTCTTCCTTTACTTTTTCTAAAGCTCCATTTACATCTGGCCAGTCAAAACCAATATCAGCAGCTTTCTGCTGGAGTTTAAAGCTTTTTATTAAAGCAGGTAACCCCTTAGCTATACTTTCAAGTCTTTGACTATGACTTTCAATATTTTTTTCTTTATCTTTTATTCTATTCCAGTTTGTCATCACTTCTTCGGAATCTTTACAATTACTTTCTCCAAAAACATGAGGATGTCTATTAATTAGCTTACTACAAATACTAGATATTACATCCCAGATAGTAAAGTAGCCTTCTTCTTTGCCTATCTGAGCATGAAACACTACTTGCAGCAACAAATCTCCTAATTCTTCAGCTAATAAATCCATATCATCTTTATCTATTGCATCAACTACTTCATAAGCTTCTTCTAAAACATATTCTCGAAGAGATTGATGAGTTTGTTTAATATCCCATGGACATCCTTCTTTACTTCTCAATTTTTGCATAATATTAATTAAGTTATTCAAATCATATTTTGATCTATTTTCATCATCAATCTTAGGGATATAAATACTTGTTAAATAATCAATCCATTCTATTCTGTCTAGCTCATATAATGGTATCCTTAGTATTTTCTCTTCTCCTGGTACTCCTGCTGCTCTAATTACATATATTTGATACTCATCATCATATACTTCCATTAGCTTCAATTTTACTTCTGAAGCAATCATTCTGTTATAAACTTGTGTTATTATATTATCTACATTAATATCTACTGACTGCATACTTAAATTTAAACCATCTACAACTTTCATCCCACTTATTGGATCTTTCTGAACAGCATTTATTACACTATCTATAAAACTTACACCTGAATATATCTGTACTTCTACTTCGCCTTCATCTCTATACTTTGTCAACAATGATACTGTCTTTTCAGCTACCAAAGGATGTCCCGGTATACAGTAAATAATGATACCATGTTCTTCAGATTTTTTCACTAGGTCTTTAGCTATATTTTCATAAATCACATCAAAATCTTCACCTTTTTCATACATAAAATCGTATGATTCAAATTCAATATTATTTTCATAAAGAAAACTTACTGTTGGATGTTTTTCAGTTCTTAAATAGACTTTATAACCTTTTTTCAAAACTTTTACTGCACCTATTGTTAACAAATCTGGATCTCCTGGACCTAATCCTATAACAATAATCTTTCCCATACAAAAACCTCCATTATACTTATATTTGCCAAAAAAGCTAGGTTTATACCTAGCTATTCCCTTAGAAGTCCTATTGCATTTAATACTCTAGAAAGTTTTCTACCACCTGGCAATAATTCAAAATCTCTTGAAGTTATTGCTCCAGTTACTAATAATGCAAAACCATATACTAACGATCCTACAATTATAGAAGCTAAAGTTGCTATTTTACTGATTATTATAGATGATAAAAATACATATGAGAGCTTTACAAATACAACCATTAATATAACTGAAATTATCGGCTTGACAAAAACATTTACAAAATTTAATGATGTCCTTGTATGCTTCATAACCGCTATGAAATTTAATACTGCCGCCACTAAATATGCAGCTACTGTACTTAAAGCTGCACCTTTGACCCCTATTTCAGGTATTCCTGTCAATACATATGTTAAAATTATTTTTACTACTGCCCCAATTGCTAGATTTTTTACAGGAATCATAGGTTTACCTAAACCCTGCATAATAGCTGTAAGTGATTGTACTAAAGTTAGAAAAATCAAACTAAAAGATAATATTGCAAGTATAGAGCCTACGCTTTGTTGAGTTTCTAAATCAGAAACAAAATATACTAATTCAATAATAGGCGTAGACAAAATATATAAACCTAACGCAGAAGGTAAACCGATAAGAAGTGTAACTCTTACACCAGACCTTACTATTTTACTGATTTTTGCATAATTTTTTCTGGCAAATGCATCAGATACAGCTGGTACTAAACTCATAGCTAACGCAACTGATAAAACTTGAGGTAAATTTATAAGAGTCTGAGCCATTCCAGCCAATCTTCCATACAAACCACTCGCTTCTGTTTCTGTGAAACCTATAGATTGCAATCTTCTCATTACTATGGCAACATCAATATTATTCATTATAGGAACTATGGAAGCACCAATAGTTATAGGTATCGCAATTAATAAAACTTTTTTAATAACAGAATTTAAACTTTCTTTAGGATAATCTACACTATTTCTTATTTCCTGTTTTATATATTTTCTCTGTGAAAAATAAATAATCATTATTACAATAGTACCTGCTAAAGCTCCAGCAGATGCTCCGAAAGTAGCTCCTCCAGCAGCTAATGGTAATCCTCTTCCTAAAAATTGATATGCTAAAAAAAGACCTATTGCAACTCTAAATAATTGTTCAACTAATTGAGACGCTGCCGTAGGAATCATTGTCTGTCTACCTTGAAAATACCCTCTAAATGCAGACATAATCGGAACTAACATTAAAGCAGGTGCTATAGCTATATATGAATAATATGCATTTTTATTACTGAATAAATTTGATAAATATCCTGCTCCTGCTAAAACAAATATTGAAGTAGCCATTCCAGCGAATAAAAATCCAAAAAATGTTATCTTAAACAATCTATGAGCTCCTTTATAGTCCCCTAATGCCCTTTTTTCAGCTACAAGCTTAGCAACCGCAACTGGAAAACCTGCTGTAGATATTGCTAATAAGAAATTATAAAGTGGATAAACAGTCTGATAGTATCCAATTCCTACATCAGTAAGTACATAATATAATGTAATCCTATATACTGAACCTAATATTTTGGCTAACACTCCTGCTATCCCTAATATAGCAGCACCTTTCAAAAAATTTTCCTTAGTCATAAATTTCCTCCTAATTTTCAGGCACGTTTAGTTAACAAATCCATTATATCAGAAATGCAATACTCATTAAATAGTGATTTTATTAAGAAATCACTTTATATATATTAACCAAACGAAAAGCCTACCATACAAGGTAGGCTATGTAGCTTAAACTATTGCTCCATCTGTTTTGCTAAGAAACCTGCTGCAGTTTCAGCAAGCTTAGCTTCTAACTCTCCCATTTTTTTATCATTATCCTTAGTACATAAAATGACTGCTCCAATTGGATCTCCTTGAGTAATTATAGGGGCTATTACTTGGCTAGTATATTTATCAGCATTAAATTCATCAGATGTTACTCTTATAGGCTTACTCTTTCCAGAAGCTAAATATGTTTCTTTACCTTCCATAATCTTTTCAAGCTCTGGGCTAACTTTTTTATCCAAGTAATCATTCTTTGATCCTCCAGAAATTGCAACTACTGTATCTCTATCTGTTATTACAGTTATATGGCCTGTAGTTTCATAAAGTGATTCTGCAAATTCAGTAGCGAATTCACTTAATTCAACAATTGGTGAATATTTTTTTAATATTATTTCGCCTTCTCTGTCCGTAAATATCTCTAAAGGATCTCCCTCTCTTATTCTAAGAGTTCTTCTAATCTCTTTAGGGATTACAACTCTACCTAAATCATCAATCCTTCTTACTATTCCTGTGGCCTTCAATTTTTTCCCTCCTTATTACAAAGTCTACAAAATTAGATTTGAGGTGGATTTTGTTTTAAACACTCATGTGTTTTAACAAAATTACACCGTTTAGTTGTATATTTATTATTTTACTATCTAGAACTTTTTATGCATTGATGGTAATTTAGAGTAAAAACTTAAACTTCAGCAAAATCTTTGATTTATAATCAACTTTAAAAAAAGGAAAAGCTCATCAACTTTTCGCTGATGAGCTTTTTGAGCCTATTCTAAAAATATTTCTACATTAGCATTTTCTCTTAATTCTTTTAACTTTTTATCATATTCTCTATTTTTCAACTCTTGTATTATTTTATCTTTAACTTCATCAAATGAATATACCTTATCAATCTTATCCTCTACTTTAATAATATGATAACCATACTGTGTTTTTACTATATCACTAATTTGTCCAGGTTCTAGAGAAAAGGCTGCCTTTTCAAATTCTGGTACCATCTGACCCTTACTAAAATAGCCTAAATCTCCACCATTTGCTGCTGAAGGGCCTATTGATTTTTCTTTTGCCAATTCCGCAAAATCTTTACCATTTTTTAATTGCTTAAGAATTTCTTTTGCTTCATCTTCTGTTTTAACTAATATATGTCTAGCTCTCACTCTATAGTCCCTAAATAAATCTATATTTTCTTCGTAATATTTTTTTGCTTCTTCAGGAGAAATTTTTACATCTTTTAGAACTTCTTCTTTATATTTAGAAATCAACATTTCCTTTTTTATTTCTTTTCTAAAATACTCTTCTGTTATATTGCTCTGTTTTAAAAATTCTTTAAATTTTTCTTCATTTTCAAAGTAATTAATATAATTTTTAACTTCTTCGTCAACTTCCTCATCTGTCACCTTAATACCTAACTCTTCAGCTTTTTGAGATATTATCTGCTCAATAATTAACTTGTCTAAAAATCTTCTCATTGCTTCTTCTTCTAGTTGCTTCCATATTTCAGACCCTACCTTACTCTCAACAGCCTTTTTATAGACATTAAAGTCCTTTTCAAAATCTTCCTTATATATGCTATCTCCATTAACTTTTGCTACAATTTCTCCTTTAGCCTCTTGATTTACACAGCCGGACAATACAGAAATAAGTACTACTACTAACAAAATCCCAATAAATTTTACTCTTATTTTATTAAACAAATTTATCAACTCCTCTGCTCTGCCTTCATGCACCTTTTCTATTTAATTATATATCAATTTCCCCTTCATGAAAACTGCTAATTTTTTGAATAACTTGTTGAACCTCTTTTAATATGCTTTCTTGCGTTTTTTTCATTAGTTTATATTTTATATGAGGAGTCTTTGAAATATCAAATGACATACGCCTTCCAAAGCTATTTAGAAGCTCATTAATAAGCTGCGGTGTAATAATATCAGGCTTAACAAATTCTATCTTAATGTAATTATCTATTTGAGTTAATGAACTTATTTTAGCTCTCTTACACATTGATTTTATTAATGATATCTTAAGCAAATTATCAACTTCTTTAGGTATATCTCCAAATCTGTCTATTATCTCCTCTTGTACATCTGATAAATCTTCTCTGTTTTGAATTGATGATATTTTCTTGTATATCTCTATTTTTTGTTCTTCATTAGCTATATAACGACTAGGTATATATCCATCTACATTCAATTCTATAGTAGTTTCTATATCTTCTTGCTTTATTTCACCTTTAAGTTTCTTTATCGCTTCCTCCAAATATTTCACATATAAATCATAACCAATTGAAGCCATGTGACCGTGTTGCTCAGGTCCTAATAAATTTCCAGCACCTCGTATTTCTAAATCTCTCATGGCTATTTTAAAACCAGAACCAAACTCAGTAAACTCTTTTATCGCTTTTAACCGCTTTTCAGCAACCTCAGATAGTGCTTTGTCTTTTTCATAAGTAAAGTATGCATATGCTATCCTATTACTTCTTCCTACCCTACCTCTTAACTGATAAAGCTGTGACAATCCCATTTTATCAGAATCATAAACTATTAAAGTATTTACATTAGATATATCTAACCCTGTTTCAATAATAGTCGTACATACTAATATATCATACTCTCTTTTTAGAAAATCTATCATAACCTTCTCAAGTTCTCTCTCATTCATTTGTCCATGTCCAACTACTATCCTAGCTTCAGGAACTAATTTTTTTAATTTAGCTGCCATTTGCTGAATACCTTGTACTCTATTATATACAAAATATACTTGACCATCTCTATTTAACTCTTTAACTATTGCATCCCTAATTATACCCTCATTATATTCCATAACATATGTTTGTACTGGATATCTTTCTTCTGGCGGTTCATCTATAACACTCATATCTCTAATGCCAACTAATGCCATATGTAGAGTTCTTGGTATTGGAGTTGCAGTTAATGTTAATACATCAATTGATTCCTTTAATTTCTTTAAAGCTTCTTTATGTTTAACACCAAATCTTTGTTCCTCATCTATAATCAGTAACCCTAAATCCTTAAATTTCACATCACTTGATAATAATCTATGCGTTCCGACTACAATATCTAAATTGCCACTTCTTAAATCTCTTAAAATTTTCTTCTGATGACTTGGTGTTCTAAACCTACTTAACATATCTACTTTAACAGGAAATTGACTAAACCTCTCCCTTATCGTATTGTAATGTTGTTGAGCTAAAATAGTTGTAGGCACTAAAAATGCAACCTGTTTTCCATCCATAACAGCTTTAAATGCAGCCCTTAAAGCTACTTCTGTTTTTCCATATCCAACATCTCCACACAACAACCTATCCATAGGTTTGTCTTTTTCCATATCTCGTTTAATTTCTTCTATACATTTTAATTGATCATTAGTTTCTTCATAAGGAAATAAATCTTCAAATTGTTTTTGCCAAGGCTGATCTGTTGAAAAAGCAAATCCTTTAGTAGTTTGTCTTTTGGCATAAAGTTCAAGAAGTTCTTTAGCCATATTCTCTATTGCCTTTTTAGCTTTTTGTTTAGTCTTAACCCATTCTCCTGTTCCTAGTTTATTTACTTTGGGCTTTATAGAATCTGCTCCTATATATTTTTGTATTAAATCCATTTGATCTACAGGAACATACAATCTATCTTTACCAGAATACTTTATACTTAAATAGTCCTTCTTTACCCCTTGAACCTTTAATTGCTCTATCCCTACATATACACCAATTCCATGTGTTTCATGTACAACATAATCTCCTGGCTTAAGATCAGTAAATGAGGTTATCTTCTTAGTATCTTTACTATATTGTTTAGCTCTTTTCCTCTTGGATTTTCCATATATTTCTTTATCGCTAATTATTGCGAATTTCAAATCTGGATATTCAAATCCTCTACTAATAGTTCCTGCTAAAACAAAAATTTGTCCAGATTTTATTTCTACATCAAGGGTTTTTATGAAGCTGCACTCTACCCCATACTCTTTAAGCGTTTCAACAAGCCTTTTTCCTCTATCTTCTACTCCTGAAAGTATTATTGTCTTATATCCTCTATATTTTAAATTTCTGAGCTCATTTACCAAAAATTCTATCTTGTTATGAAATGACTGCATACCTTTTGTTGTAATATTAACTGTTTCTTTACTTTCAAAGATATCAGTACCCTTTCTTAATCCCATTGACATAATACAAGGTCTTTGATTTAATTTTTCTTTTAACTCATCAAAGTTATAATAAATCCCTTCTTGTTTAGGTAACACTTCTCCTCTTTCAAAAAAGTCTAAAAATTTACTTCTAAAACTTTTTAAATATGTCATTGCATTTTCTTCTATTCTGTTTGGCTCATCTATAAGCATTAATGCTGACTTGTCAAAATAATCTACTATGCTTTTATATTGAACAGGAAAATATGGTATAAGAGGCTCTATATTATCAAAATTTAATCCTGAATTAATTAATTCAATATAATGTGTGAACTTTTCAGTAAGTTTCTCAACTATTAGTTGGCTATTTTCTTCCTTTCCTATCTTTTTAACAGCTTTAGTTAAATCATTTTCAATTTGCTTTACTACTTCTTTCCTATATTCATCTTCAAAGATAATTTCTTTAGCAGGTCCTATTTTAATTTCTGAAATATTTTGAATTGACCTTTGGGTTTTTATGTCAAAAGTTCTTAATGAATCGATTTCATCATCAAACAATTCTACTCTTACAGGATTTTCTAAAGTTATAGGATAAAAATCTACTATACCACCTCTTACACTGAACTGTCCTTTTCCTTCAATCATATCTACTCTTTCATAACCTAATATATTTAAATTTTTTATTAGTTTTTCTAAATCAATCTTATCTCCATATTTCAAAACTGTTCTATATTTATTTAATATTTCTTTATTGAAAACTTTATCCATTATTGATTCAATAGAAGCTACAACAATTATCGGCTTAGCTTCAATTAACTTATCAATAACATTTAATCTTTGATGTAAAATTCCGTGACTATAAGCATCTACATTATAAAAAACAACTTCTCTTTGTGGAAATAGTTCTATATCTCTAGAAGAAAATAATCTTAAATCTTCAACAATTTTTTTAGCTCTAAGTTCATTATAGGTAACTATAAGAACTTGTCTACTAGTATGTTGATTAAGTCCATAACAAATATGTGCTAGACTTTCCTCAGATAAACCATATAAAGATACAGGATATCTTTTAGTATTTATAGCTTCTATTAATTTACTATATTGATTTAAATTTTTTAACTGATCAGTAAAGACATTTAGAGGCAAGAAAATCAGCTCCTTTTAAGCAGCAGCTTTAGCCCAGGCAAAAAACCTGGGCTATGGTTTATTATTTATCATTTTTACTGATATTTTATTCATGTATTAACCATTATATTCATTCATAGCTTTATTTAATCCTTTAAGAATAATCGTTTCTACAGCTAAAGCTGCCCTCTCTATTGTAGAATCGATCATTTCTCTTTCATCCTTAGTAAATTTACTTAATACAAAGTCAGCTAAATTCATACCTTCTTTAGGTTTACCTACGCCTATTCTTATTCTTGGAAAGTTTTCATTTTGTAAGTGGTATAATATTGACTTCATACCATTATGGCTTCCAGCACTACCTTTTTGTCTTATTCTTAATGAAGCAAACTTTATATCAATATCATCATATATAACAATAATATTTTCAATTGGTATTTTGTAATAATTATATATATCTAAAACACATTCACCACTTCTATTCATATATGTTTGTGGCTTTACTAATATAACTTTTTCATTATTTATAAATGTTTCTCCGTATACTGCTTTATGTTTTATTTTATTTAATTTCACATTATTTCTTACTGCTAAACAATCAATTGTATCAAATCCTACATTATGTCTAGTACCATCATATGCTCTACCTGGATTTCCTAGTCCAATTACTGCATACAAAGGAATCAACTCCCTATATTAACCTTGTAAGCTAAAAATTAATTAATCGAAAAGTTTACTTATTGACTCATTTGAATAAATTCTTTTGATAGCTTCAGCGAATAATGGAGCTACTGAAACAACTTCAATCTTATCAATCTGCTTATTTTCAGTAAGAGGAATAGTATCTGTTACTACTAATTTTTCAATTACTGAATCCTTTAATCTGTCAATAGCAGGTCCAGAAAGAACTGGATGCGTACAACAAGCATATACTTTCTTTGCTCCAAAATCCTTTAATACTTTAGCAGCTTTTGTTAATGAACCTGCAGTATCAACTATATCATCAACTAAAATTACATTTTTGTCTTCTATATCCCCTATAATATTCATTACCTCTGATACATTAGCTTTAGGTCTTCTCTTTTCAATTATAGCGATTGGTAGGTCTAATAAACTTGCAAAATTTCTAGCTCTTCTAACTCCACCGATATCAGGTGATACTACTACTGTTTCTTTATCTATTATATTTCTAAAATAATCTGCTAATATAGGCACTCCTGTTAAATGGTCTACTGGTATATCAAAATATCCTTGAATTTGTCCTGCATGTAAATCCATACTCACTACTCTGTCTGCCCCTGCTGTTGTTAATATATCAGCTACAAGTTTTGCTGTGATTGGTTCTCTTGCTTTAGTTTTTCTATCTTGTCTAGCATATCCATAATATGGTATTACAGCGTTTATTCTTCCAGCTGAAGCTCTTTTTAAAGCATCAATAAGGATAAGTAATTCCATTAAGTTTTCATTTATCGGAGGACAAGTAGGCTGAATAACAAATACATCTGCACCTCTTACAGAATCTGAAATATGAACAGAAATCTCTCCATCACTAAATCTTCCTACTTGGCTTTCTCCTAACTCAATATTTAACTCATTACAAATTTCTTTAGCAAAACGTTCGTTTGCATTACCAGTAAAAATTTTAATCTTTCTTCCTCCTATATTCATTAAAAACTCCTCCTATGTTTTTTGTTATAATCCATAGGAAATTATATCCATTATTAAATTGTAGATGATTTTGAATATAATTCCCGTTTATGGATTTCAATAAAATCTTCCTTAATCTATTTAAATC
>NZ_JXLL01000015.1 GCF_001316435.1 Caloranaerobacter sp. TR13 | reverse complement strand
CCAGTTCGAATCTGGGTGCCGCCTCCAAAAGAAGACTCCCGTTTTCGGGAGTTTATTTTTTTAGCTGGAGGTATACGATGAGAAAAAATCCATTTATACCTATTCAAAAAGCAAAAGCAGTTATTATAGATGGTAGTGTGAGTGAGAAAGTAATAAATACATTAACCGAGCTCGATATTCATGTGATTAAAACTGTTAAATGTGAAGAAGTATATGATGCTATATCATATCATCCTGACATTGTAATACATCCAATAGATTATCAGACGCTTATTATAGCTCCAAATGTTTACGATTATTACAAAGATATGCTTAAAAATACACATCTTAAATTGATTAAAGGTGAGAGAAAACTAAAAAGAAACTATCCAGAAAACATTGCATATAATGTAGCAAGAGTTTCACGTTACGCTATACATAATTTTAAATATACAGATGAAAAACTTAAATATTATTTAGAAAAATTGGGTATAGAATTTATAAATGTAAAACAAGGATATTCTAAATGTTCAACTTGTATAGTATCAGATAATGCAATAATAACTTCTGATCCTTCGATATATAAAGAGTGTAATAAATACTCTATTGATACATTGTTTATAAATAGTGGATATATCGATTTGCCTGGTTTAGATTATGGATTTATAGGTGGTGCAACAGGATTTATTAGTGATATACAGTTAGCGTTTACAGGTGAGTATCAACATCATCCGAATTTTTTAGACATTAATGTTTTTTTGAAAAAATACGGAAAAAAACCAGTTATACTCAGTAATAAAAAAATAATAGATATAGGTTCAATTATTCCTTTAGTATACAATTAATGTAATCGTGAAAAATGAATATAGCAATATTAAAAACATATACTACTAGTACATTAGAAAGGAGTGACATTTTTGAATTTGCTGACTATAGGATTTAAAGAGAATTTTGAGAAAATAATTGAAATAATAAATAAGCAATTATATTTTTTCGAAAGAGAAAAAATTCATATAGATGAAAAGATAGAAAAAATAGGTGACATAAATTTTGCAACATATTTTATTAAAGATAAAAAAGGTGTTAAATATAAAAATATAAAAAATATTTTCAACTATTATATTGCAGAGGCAATAACAGATATAGTGATTGATGTTTATCAAGAAAAGATAATAGATAGATTAATAATTGAAAAATGCTATTATTTAGATTCAGAAGATAAAAAAGTGATAAAATCTAGAGTCGTTGATTATCTTAATAGAAATGAATATGTACTTCGGGAAGGTATAATGCCTCAAATAAGTAAAAAGGCAAAAATATTGAAAACTGTAATGGATTTTTTAGAGGAAAATGATAATTTAATAATAGATGGTTTGATAAACTTTAGACTTAAATTTTTCACAGAATTAATTGAGGAGGCACTGGAGAAAAATATAGAAGATTTCTTTGTTGAAAAGGAATATAGAGAGTTTATTCGAGTATTGCAATATTTTGTTGAATTACAAGAATCTAAAGTTGATTTAGTTAATATAATATTTAAGAATGATGGAACTTATCAATTGTTAGATAAAAAAATGAATTTAATTGATAATGATATTTTTCAAGAGCTTGCAGAGGAAATTTCAGAAAATGAAATGAATTATGATGATTTACTTATTAGCTCATTAATAACTATTGCACCAAAAAAAATAATAATTCATATAGAAAAAAGTATCCAAGATAGAGAAATAATAAAAGTAATAAAAAGTGTTTTTCAGAATAAGGTATCAGTTTGTCCTGGATGTAGATTATGTTTGAAAGAAAAGGATAATAAAATTAAGATTGAGAAGGAAAAATAATACTTCCAAGGGAATTTGCTTGGGAGTTTTTTGTTTGGTTTAAAGTTAATACTATTTTAAGAAAACAAAAATTGTGTTATAATCAGATATTAGTTGCTATTTATTTTTGTCTATCAACTATTGGCTACCAACTATTTAATAGTAATATTAAAAGTTTTATGAAAAATTAAGCTTTACATTTTTAGTTTTTTAAATTTCACGAATAGCGAATAACCAGTAACGATTATACGAGGTGATAACATGATAATTATTAAAATACTTACTTTAGCGGTAATTGGAGCTATGATAGGTTGGATAACCAATATAATAGCTATTAAATTGATATTCAGGCCGTTAAAACCTGTGATAATACCTATTATAAATGTAAAAATACAGGGATTGATTCCAAAACGAAGGCAAGAGATAGCAAAAAGCATTGGGCAAGTCGTGGAAGATGAACTTGTATCAATTAATGAAATTATTGATAAGGTGATTGAACAGGAAAATCTTTCAAATATTATATTTATTATTAAGAGAAAAATTAATGAAGTTATTGATGAAAAATTACCTTCAATAATACCAAGTACTTTTAAGAATATGATTTTTAGTTATGTAAATGAAATGGTTGATTCTGAAGGAGAAAGAATATTAAAAGATTTAATTGAAAAAATGGTTCATAAGGCGACAAATGAAGTTAAGCTTTCAGAAATGATAGAAGAAAAAATTAACTCTTTTGAATTAGAAAAGATAGAGAGTATAATCATTTCTATTGCAAAACGAGAACTGAAGCATATAGAAATTTTAGGGGGCGTTTTAGGATTTTTAATAGGTATCATACAAGGTGTATTAGTTATAATATTTTAAAGCATGTCATTTTCTGTAGGAAAATGACATGCTTTTTTTCTTTATCCATTAGGTTGGAGAAGTATATTAAAGATAAAATGAAAATAAAATAGAAATAAAGGAACGTTTTATATTAAATAATGAATATTGTATACAATTTTGGACCGGTTGAAAGGAGGTGAAAAGGTATAGAATTAGGCAAGAAATCTAAATAATATTAAAATTTTAAATAAAATTAAAAGGGGAGGGGAAAAAGTGAATTCGCTATTATTAGCCGTATTGACCTATTTTGGTTTCATTATTGCCTATAAAACTTATGGTAAGTTTTTGGGCAGAAAATTGTTTGAATTGAGCAATAAAAATAAAACACCATCCCATATTATCAATGATGGAGTAGACTATGTACCAACAAGAAAAAGTATTCTATTTGGTCATCATTTTACATCTATAGCAGGTACTGGTCCTATAGTAGGTCCAGCAATTGGTGTAATATGGGGATGGGTACCTGCAGTATTGTGGGTATTTATAGGTTCAATTTTTATGGGGGCAGTACATGACTTGGGAGCATTAGTTATATCAACAAGAAAAAAAGGTAAATCTTTAGGAGATGTAACTAAGGATATTGTTAGTCCTACTTCAAGAGTTTTATTCTTATTAGTAATATTTTTCTTGTTGTTAATAGTAATTGCTATTTTTGCTATGATTATAGGTAAGTTATTTATAATGTATCCAGCTTCTGTATTTCCAGTTTGGATGGAGATTCCAATTGCATTACTTATGGGCTATCTAGTTTATAAGAAGAAGATGAATGTAAAATGGCTATCAATTATTGCAATAATTTTAATGTACTTCACAATTTGGATAGGTGCAGTTTATATAAATGATTTCCATATTCCTGAAATTTTTGGATTACAAGAGATTTTAGTTTGGGTTTTCATATTACTTATCTATGCATTTATTGCATCAATACTACCAGTACAAACTTTACTACAACCAAGAGACTATATTAACTCACATGAGTTATTAGTAGCGATGGCTCTGTTGATAATAGGATTAGTATTTGCACATCCTACAATATCAGCTCCAGCTATAAATACAGCTGTTAAAGGCGCACCTCCTATATTACCATTCTTATTTATTACTATAGCATGTGGTGCTATTTCGGGATTCCACAGCTTAGTATCTTCTGGTACTTCTTCGAAACAGCTAAATGAGGAAGAAGATTCTTTGGCAATAGGATATGGTGGTATGTTACTTGAAGGTGTACTTGCAATACTTGTTATTATAGCTTGTACGGCTGGATTAGGAGATGCAGCAGCATGGACACAAAGATATGCTGATTGGGCTAGTGCAAGTGGACTAGGAGCTAAGTTAGGAGCTTTTGTTGATGGCGGAGCTAATTTTATTTCACATATAGGTATTAACGGCGAATTTGCTAAAACAATACTTGCTGTATTTATTGTGAGTTTTGCTGCAACTACTCTAGATACAGCTACAAGGATACAAAGATATGTTGTTAGTGAGTTAGCAGAAGGATGGAATATCAAGCCAATCGCGAATAAAACAGGTGCAACACTATTTGCAGTAATTACTGCTTTACTATTGGCATTAGCAAAACCAGGCGGAGCAGGTGCATTGATATTATGGCCATTATTTGGTGCTACAAACCAATTGCTAGCAGGATTAGCACTATTGGTTATTACAGTATATCTAGCTAAGAAAAAGAAACCAATTGTATATACACTAATCCCAATGATCTTTATGATATTAATGACAGGTTGGGGTATGGTATATAATATTATAAAATATGCAAGTAATTCAGATTGGTTGTTGTTCATAATAGGAATTATCATAATGGTACTTGAAATATGGATGATTATAGAAGCATACAAGGCTATTAAGAAATCTAAGGAAATTGAAGAAACAATTGAATCTTAGAAGTAAGAAGGCTTAGTTGATTAAATCAACTAAGCCTTTTTAGATATTTTAAATTTAACCCTTAAAATTCAAATAGCAAACAATAGTACATAAGTACTTAATATACATTGTTGACAAATAATAGCAATAACATTACAATGTAGTTAAATAAATTAGCCAAATTGAATATCTAGTAAACAAGAAAGGGGTATTCTTATAAAAGCTATTTCGTATATAACTATATTACATGGAATTTTATTGATATTCAATAGTCTTACAAATATTATGAACCAGAATCGTTACAATATATCGGTAGTTAGAAGTTCTAATATTCAATAAATGAATAAAAAACAAGCGGATAGGTACTTTGTCTATTAGAGAACGATGCAATCAGGTTTGAAATATTTCTTTTCTTAAATAGAAAATTAAACATGAAAATATTAACTACATAATAAAGATAAGAAGTTAATGAAAGATAAAAAAGATGTAGAAAAGTAATAATGAAGATTTTGGAGGGGTGGTATGCACAGAATTTTTTTAAATGAACAAGACTTTTACACAAAGTTAGAAGATGTAATTAGTGAGCATAAATGTTTGAGGTTAAAGCAAGATGGGAATGAGTTTGAGATAATGACTGTACGCATGTTAGGATTTACGAAAAATATATTATTACATCCAATTTTAAGCTATGCTGATTCATGTAAATTAAAAACTGAAAAAACATCAGAAGGAGTTGTTATCAGTTTTAGTTTAAGTTTCATACGTTTAAAAATCTTCTATTTTATTTTGGGGATGATTTTATCTACGATTTTTTTAACTTTTAATAAATCATTTGTTGCTCCTTTAGTTTTAGTGGGTATTTTGTTTATTAATTATGTTGTTATTAGAAATAAATCTATTAGAACATTTGAACAGTTTTTATTAAATAAATTTATGTAATCTAATATAGATGGCAAAGTAGTAACAGGACATTTTGTTTGTTACCTAATTTGTTACCTAAAATATACAGAGGTGATATTAATGGAAATTAAAACTATATTAAAGAAATTAGCCTATATATGTATTTTTTTAGCTGTTATTACTTTGATTTATGGTTTTGTAGAATTATCAATATTTAAGCATTATTTAATATTGATACTAATAGTTACTTTTTTTATTGCTGTTTCGTTTATATTATTAGCTCTTAGTGAAATATTAGAGTGGTTACATTTTTTGACAAAGCAAAAATAACTCTGATGGAGAATATTAATTAAGATTTTGAAATAAGAGATCTTTATTGATGCGGCATTATCATAAAATAATCACATAAAATACATATTTTTCTTGACAAAACTATAAAATATATTTATAATTTATTAAAAATTCATATGCTAAAGCTGTGAAGGGAAGAGTAAACTAGAAACAGTCTTAAAGAGAGGGGAGTACCATAGGCTGAGAGTCTCCCTAAGATATGACTAGTTGAAAACTAACCCTGAGTTGTATCCGAAACCTAATTTTAGGGTAAGGATTTCCGTTGACTGCGTTAAAGTCCTTAAGAGGGTTTATACCAATTAGGGTGGAACCGCGGGAATATCTCCCGTCCCTAGCTATATGCTGGGGGCGGGAGTTTTTATTTTTTCTTAAATGGCATAGTAAAATGACAATAAATATCTAGTACCAAGTACCCAGCACCAAGCATCAAAAAAATTAGGAGGGATGTAGATGGAAAAAATTAAAATTACTTTACCAGATGGTTCTATAAGAGAGTATGAAAAAGGCGTTAGTGTATTTGATGTAGCTAATGATATAAGTAGTGGATTAGCTAGAGTGGCTGTAGGAGCTAAAATAAATGGAAAGGTAGTAGGACTGAATCATATAATTGATGAAGATGCTTCTATGAGTATATTGAAATTTAGTGATGATGAAGGAGCAGACATTTTTAGACATACAAGTGCTCATATTCTTGCACAAGCAGTTAAAAGATTATATCCAAATACTAAATTAGCAATAGGGCCTGCGATCGAAAATGGCTTTTACTACGATTTTGATTCAGAGCATAAATTTACACCAGAAGATTTAGAGAAGATTGAAGCAGAAATGAAAAAGATTGTTAAGGAGCAGCTTGATATAGAAAGGTTTGAACTGCCAAGAGAAGAAGCGATAAAATTCTTGAAAGATAAAGGTGAAGACTATAAAGTTGAATTAGTAATGGATTTACCTGAGGATGCAGTAATATCTTTTTATAAACAAGGCGAATTTGTTGACTTATGTGCTGGACCACACTTGCCAAATACAAAAAAGGTTAAAGCAGTAAAATTATTAAGTATAGCTGGGGCATATTGGCGTGGTGATGAAAACAATAAGATGCTTCAGAGAATATATGGAACTTCTTTTGAAAAGAAAAAGGATTTAGATGAATATCTGCATAGACTTGAAGAAGCTAAGAAAAGAGATCATAGGAAGTTAGGTAAGGAATTAGATTTATTTAGTATACAAGAAGAAGGACCAGGATTCCCATTTTTCCATCCAAAAGGAATGGTTATCAGAAATATTTTAGAAGATTTTTGGAGAAAAGAGCATGTTAAAAGAGGTTATGGAGAGGTAAAGACACCTATTATATTAAATGAAGAATTATGGCATAGATCTGGACACTGGGATCATTATAAAGAAAATATGTATTTTACAAATATTGATTCTGTTGACTATGCTATAAAGCCAATGAACTGTCCAGGAGCAATGCTGCTTTATAAGAGAAAGATGTACAGTTATAGAGATTTCCCTATTAGAATGTGCGAATTAGGTTTAGTGCACAGACATGAATTATCTGGAGTATTGCATGGGCTTATGAGAGTTAGATCATTTACTCAAGATGATGCTCATATTTTTATGCTACCTGAACAAGTAAAAGATGAGATAAAGGGTGTAATTGATTTTGTTGATTATGTTTATAATATATTTGGTTTCAAGTATCATGTAGAGCTTTCAACAAGACCAGAAAATTCTATGGGAACTGATGAAGAATGGGAATTAGCTACAAATGCGCTTAGAGAAGCTTTAGAGGAAAAAGGGCTTGAGTTTAAGATTAATGAAGGAGATGGAGCTTTTTACGGTCCAAAAATAGATATTCATTTAGAGGATGCTATAGGTAGAACATGGCAGTGTGGAACGATACAATTAGATTTCCAAATGCCACAGAGATTTGACTTAACATATGTAGGAAGTGATGGTAACAAGCATAGACCAATAATGCTTCATAGAGTTATTTTCGGAAGTATTGAAAGATTTATTGGAATTTTAATAGAACATTACGCAGGTAAATTCCCTGTTTGGTTAGCGCCTGTACAAGTAAGTATATTGCCTATTTCTGACAAATTTAACGAATATGCATTTGAAGTTAAGAAAATATTAGAAGAGAAAGGCATAAGAGTTGAAGTTGATACAAGAGCAGAAAAAATAGGGTATAAAATCAGAGAAGCACAGCTTAATAAAGTTCCTTATATGCTTATTGTAGGAGAAAAAGAAGCAGAAAATAAAACAATTTCTGTGAGAGCAAGAGGCGAAGGAGATATAGGAACATTTGATGTTAAAGAATTTCTTAATAGAATATCAGATGAAATTAAGAATAAGAAGTAATATTAGAGCGCCTATCGAAAGATAGGTGCTTAATTTTAAAAAAATTTTTTAAAAAAAATAATTAGAGAAGGAATTTTATGAGGAGTATAGAATATATTCTTAATAGTTAGAATTTGCAACATTCTGAAAATTCCCAATAATCAAACATATCAAAGTGGGAGAGTTTTGCGATCTCTAAAATCTCCATAAATTAATTGGGGATTTTATGAGCATAAAACAAGATAGGAAGGGGGGAGGATGGAGAATTTAGCTTATTTAATAAAAAATATATAAAAGGGGGAAAAGTTAATGTCAGAAGTAAAAAGAGGTTTGTCTGACGCTGCTTATAATCCAAAAGCAGGCGAACAGTATGTTCCATTTATACCTGCAAACAAAGTGATGCCTGAATTTACAGCTACAGCAATTATTATAGGTATTATTATGGCTATTGTATTTGGTGCAGCAAATGCTTATTTAGGATTAAGAGTAGGTATGACTATTAGTGCATCAATACCAGCAGCAGTTATTTCAATGGGTATCATAAGAGGTATAATGAAAAAAGAATCAATACTTGAAAACAACATGGTTCAAACTATAGGTTCAGCCGGTGAATCACTTGCAGCAGGTGCTATATTTACATTACCAGCACTTTTTATCTGGTCTCAAGAATTAGGAATGGATGCTCCAAGCTTATTTAGAATAATAGTTATATCACTTATAGGTGGTATACTAGGTGTGTTATTAATGGTTCCTTTAAGAAAAGCACTTATTGTTAATGAACATGGCAAACTTCCATATCCTGAAGGAACTGCTTGTGCTGAGGTTCTTGTAGCAGGGGAAGTTGGAGGATCTAAAGCAAAAACTGTATTTATGGGATTAGGAGTTGGTGCTCTTTACAAGTTTTTAGCTGACGGAATTAAGTTGTTCCCAAGTGAAATTGAATGGGAAATAACAGGATATAAAGGCGCAGCAATAGGTGCAGACGTACTACCTGCATTGTTGGGTGTTGGTTTCATTATAGGACCTAGAATTTCAGCTTATATGCTAGGTGGTGCTGTTCTAGGTTGGTTAGCTATAATACCTTTGATTTCACATCTTGGTCAATTTATAACAACTCCTATATATCCAGCACCTGTACCAATTAAAGAATTAGGATATTGGGGAATCTGGAACTTCTATATCCGCTACGTAGGTGCAGGAGCCGTTGCATTTGGTGGTATTATTAGCTTGATTAAATCTTTACCACTTATAGTTCGTACATTTAAAGAAGCTCTTGGTGGATTCAAAGCAGGTTTTGAAAATGAAGGTAGCTTAAGAACTGATCAAGATATGTCTATGACATTAGTTGTTGCAGGAGTAGTTGTATTAGTACTTATTATGATGTTCACACCAATTGTACCAGTAGGTATTACAGGGGCTATACTAATAGCAATATTTGGTTTCTTCTTCGCTACAGTTTCATCAAGGTTAGTAGGTTTGGTTGGTAGTTCATCAAACCCAGTATCAGGTATGACAATTGCTACATTATTAATTACATCTATCATATTTAAAGCTACAGGTTTTGATGGGCCTGCAGGAATGATAGGTGCACTTTCTGTTGGTGCTGTAATTTGTATAGTTGCAGCAATAGCAGGTGACACATCTCAGGACTTAAAAACTGGTTTCTTAGTAGGTGCAACTCCTAAGAAGCAACAGTATGGTGAGCTTATTGGTGTTATCGCTTCAGGTTTAGTAATAGGTTTTGTATTGTTATTATTAAATAATGCTTGGGGATTCGGTTCAGCTGAATTACCAGCTCCACAAGCTACATTGATGAGATTAGTTATTGAAGGTGTTATGCAAGGTAACTTACCTTGGGCACTTGTATTTACAGGTGTAGGTATTGGTATAGTTATAGAATTAATGGGTATTCCAGTATTACCAGTTGCAGTTGGTTTATACTTACCTATTCACTTAAGTACACCAATTATGGTTGGTGGTTTATTAAGAGGAATATTAGAAAAGAGAAAAGAAGCAGAAGCAGTTATTAAAGAAAAGGTTGAGAGCGGTGTACTATATTCATCAGGATTAATTGCAGGAGAAGGTTTATTAGGTATTTTATTAGCTGTATTTGCTGTAATACCAGTAGGTGCTAAAAAACTTGGAGATGTAATTGCATTTGGTAATGGTGTATTAGGCAAATATGGCGCATTGATTGTATTTATATTATTAGTATTAACACTGATGAAATACTCGTTCTGGAAAAAAGTAGAAGAGTAAACTACTGAAAGGGGATAATTATTATCCCCTTTCAATAATAACTTTACTTAGGAGGGCATATGAAAAAGAAAAATGAAAATTTTTTGGAGTTCGTTCCAGTAAGGTCCGAAAAAGTAGATTGGGAGATAAAAGGAGAAAATGTAGTTCTTATAGTATATAGAAATTCTTTTATTGATAAATTAGTAAGAAGATTTTTTAATACGCCAGAAAAGATGACTATTGATTTAGATGAAATCGGCAGTACTGTTTGGCAGGCAATTGATGGTAAAAGAAATATATATGAAATATCACAAATTGTAAAGATGAAAATTGGAAAAAATGCAGAGCCGCTATTAGAGAGATTAATAACTTTTATTAATATTTTGAAGAATAATGATTTTATTAAATTATTAAAAAAGAAGGGATAGTATGATTATTTATATATTAGGAATTATATTTTTTGCTTTAGCAACAATGTTTGTTTATTCATGGGGATATGTGAAAGAACAGAGGATAGATACAGAATTAAAAATTAAATTGACTAAAAAAGCTCAAAGAAAAGTAATAAATGCTTTAAGAAGAAATGGCGCAATGACTAAAAAGGAATTAGGAAATATATTATCTAATCTTAAGGTCTCGAATTTTGGTAGTAAAAGAAAGCTTATAATAAAGAATACAGAAGTTTTTACTAAGTCTTTATTACAAGAAATGGTTAGAAAGGGTATGTTAGAGATTGATTATAAAAGTAAACCTAAAAAATATTATTTAAAAGAAAAAAATGCCACAAATTAATGGCATTAAGTGGCAGTTTTTAGAGGAACTTTATACTTAGAAAATATGTTATCTAATTCACTACCTTCAATTGTTTCGTATTCAAGAAGATAATTTGCGATATCTATGAGGATTATTTTATTTTCTTCAATTAGGTCTAAAGTTTTTTTATAGCAATCATCTATTATCATTTTTATTTCTTTTTCTATTTTTTCTATGTTATATTTTATATATTGTTCTTTAATGGCTATATTTCCTAATGAACTCATACCGTAGCTGCACACCATTTCTTCAGCGATTTCAGTGGCCTTAGCTAAGTCATCTTTTGCACCAGTCGTTATTTCACTAAATATTATTTCTTCAGCGGCTCTTCCCCCTAAAAGAACCATAATTTTAGAAATGAGTTCTTTTTTTGTGTGTAGATACCTATCCTCATTGGGGAATTTTAGTACATATCCTAAAGCTTTACCTCTAGGTACTATAGAAATTTTTTGGATCATATCAACTTTAAGCAGTTTACCTATAAGCGCATGACCTGCTTCGTGGTGAGCAACTATATTTTTTTCTTTGGATAAAATAGATGGATGCTTTAGCTCTAATCCCGCAATTACTCTTTCTATAGCAGAGTTAAAATCTTCAATGTCTATTAGATTTTTATTCTTCCTTACAGCTATTATAGCAGCTTCATTAGCTATATTAGCTAATTGAGCCCCTGAAAATCCATGTGTTTTCTTTGCTATTTCTTCAATTTTAACACTTGAGTCTAAAGGTTTATTTTTTGTGTGAACCTTTAAAATTTCTTCTCTAGCTCTTACATTAGGGTTGCCGACATATATATGCCTATCGAATCTTCCTGGTCTAAGTAGGGCTTCATCTAATAAATCAAGCCTATTTGTTGCACCGATTACTATAATGGTCTGATTTTTATTAAAACCATCCATTTCAATTAGCAACTGATTTAATGTTTGGTCTTTTTCGTTATTACTGTCTATGTTTCTTTTTGAACCTATTGCATCGATTTCATCAATAAATATTATACTAGGAGCTTCTTTTCTTGCTTTTTCAAATAAAGTTCTTATCCTTTTGGCTCCGACACCTACATATTTTTCTACGAATTCTGAGCCACTAGCATAGAAAAAAGATGAATTAGTTTCACCTGCTACGGCTTTAGCTAGAAGAGTTTTACCAGTACCAGGTGGTCCATAAAAAAGTATACCGTTTGGAATTTTAGCTCCCATTTTGTTATATTTTTCAGAGTTATTGATAAAATCTATAACTTCCTGAAGTTCTTCTTTTATCTCATCTAATCCTGCAACATCATTAAATGAGACTCTTGGTTTATTATTATCTTTTGAGCCATCTTCCTTTTTTTTCTTTTCACTAGTAATAGCTGCAGGAACTAGCTGCGGTTTACTGTCTAGTTTTAGATAATATATTAATAAACATAAGGATATGGTCCAAATAAGGAAACTATCACCTAATGTAAAGTTATTGAGTGATAAAAAAGTTAAATATTTAGCATGAAGTAAAAGTGTAGATACTGTTAGACTGATTATAGTTAATGCAAATACTATTCTCTTTTTCAATATAGAACCACCCTTTATTAATGTAATATTTTTTAGTCATATCATTTGATTTATTACTTTTAGTTTTATTATTAGTTTAACCAAATGCATATGTAATATTTAATAGATATATAAGTTATAGAGGAAAAATAAATAGTACATAGAATAGTTATAATAACTGTATTAAATTTCAAATTTGAATTTTAAAAAAGGAGGCTTTGTTATGGATTTTGAAAAAATAATAGATAGTTACAAAGATGACATTATTAAATCGACTCAAGAACTTATAAGAATAAAGAGTGTTGAGGGTGAGCCAAAGCCAGATATGCCATTTGGCGAAGGTCCAAATGAAGCACTTGAATATGCATTGAAATTAGCTGAAAATATGGGTTTTAAAACTTTAAATGTTGATGGATATGCAGGACATGCAGATTTAGGAGAAGGAGACGAAGTTGTAGGAGTATTAGTACATTTAGATGTTGTTCCAGAAGGTGATGGCTGGACTTATCCACCTTATGCTG
Organism: Caloranaerobacter sp. TR13; assembly: GCF_001316435.1. Taxonomy (NCBI): domain Bacteria; kingdom Bacillati; phylum Bacillota; class Tissierellia; order Tissierellales; family Thermohalobacteraceae; genus Caloranaerobacter; species Caloranaerobacter sp. TR13. The sequence continues at coordinate 34,210 of NZ_JXLL01000015.1, read as the reverse complement.
CTGAAATACATGGCGGAAAAATATATGGTAGAGGTGCTATTGATGATAAGGGACCTACAGTAGCTGCTTTATATGCTATGAAGTCTATAAAAGAGTCGGGAGCTAAACTTAATAAAAAAATCAGGATAATATTTGGAACTAATGAAGAATCTGGATGGGGTGGTATTAATTATTATCTTAAGAAAGTAAAGGCTCCAGATTTAGCTTTTACACCAGATGCAGACTTTCCAGTTATACATGGTGAAATGGGTATATTAATTTTTAATATTGAGAAAAAGTTTGAAAAGAAATGTAATTGTGCAGTTAAGATAAACTATATTAAAGGTGGTAATAGACCTAATATGGTTCCAGATTACTGTGAGGCAATGCTTGAAGTAGCTGATGAAAAGAAAGCTTTTGTTAAAGAAAAATTTGACAAATTTGTTGAAAAAACAGGATACAAACTTTCATTAGATGATAAAGGAAAGCAGGTATTAATTAAGTCTTATGGTATATCGGCACATGGTAGTACTCCACAGGCAGGGAAAAACGCTATTTCTCAGTTAATTGCATTTTTAGGAGAAGTAGTTGAATGTGGTTGTGATGCAAGTGAATTTGTTAAGTTATACAATAAAAAAATAGGTATGGAATATAATGGTCAATCTATAGGCTGTGGATTTGAAGATAGTGTGTCTGGTAAATTAGTATTTAATGTTGGTGTTATAAATATGAATGAAGATGAGGTTAAAGTTTCAGTGAATATAAGATATCCGATAGAATATAAGAGTGAAGATGTTTATAAGGGAATGGAGGAAGAATTGAAAGGTACAGGAGTAAAAATAGTACATATAGAACATTTACCACCTATATATGTTCCAAGTGAAGATGCACTTGTTCAAAAATTAATGAGTGTGTATAGGAAAGTTACTGGTGACCATGAAAGTAAGCCTATAACAATAGGTGGGGGAACTTATGCAAGAGCTATGAAAAATGTTGTGGCATTTGGACCATTATTCCCTGGTCAAGAAGAATTAGCTCATCAAAAAGATGAATATATAGCTATAGATGATTTGATTAAAATAACAAAATTATATGCAAAAGCTTTATATGAGCTTGCTAGATAATTTGTTGCTGATTTATTGGCTAATATTATTAATTTTTCAAGATGATGTATGGGTGGTGCTTGTATTAATATGTCAACAGCAGCCATTATTGCTATAAAGAAAAAATATAGAGAAAAAGTGAATCGAAAAGCTTGTGAAATAGTTGCAGAAGTATTAGTTGAAGTATTAGATGAAATAAATGTAAATGATCAGAAGATAACAACAGCTATTAAAAATGAAAAAGATATAAATATTTTGAAAACTTATTTAAAAGCTGTAGCAAAACAAGATATAGAAGAGCTTAGGAGCCTTATTATTAGAGTTAATGAAAGTTAGAGGTTAAGTTATTATATAAATACGTAGTGTGTAATAAGACTTATAGCACATATGAGGCCAGTAGTATTGATTAAAAGAAAACACTGTTTGAAATTAAATTCCTGCATAATTATACAGGAAAATCAATAGGTTTTAGCCAGTTCACTTAAAATCAGTTGCTAGACTAGTTCAAGTTTTTAGTGGTACAGTTAGATCAGATGGGTTTGATAGCTGTTTTGATGATCCTAAGGATTAAACAGCAATCTAGCGAGGTATTGACATGTATAATGCTGGACTATAAAAATGGATTATAAGTAATCACAAAATTTATATAATAAATTATTGACAAAATGGATGTTTTAGAATATAATGTACTGGAGCAAAATAAAGTAGAAGCTATCCGCTTCTCACCCTATGGCTCGGCTTATAGGGTTAATTATGGCAAAGTTGTACTTTACTTATGCATTTTAGGCGGATAGTGTATTTTACTATCCGCTTTTATATATTATAAGGAAAAAATACCAGGAGGTGTCCTAATATTAAAGAACTTCAAATTAATGAACAAATCAGGGATAAGGAAGTAAGATTAATAGACGTAGATGGTGGTCAGTTAGGGGTAATGCCAGTAAAGAAAGCGCAGCAAATAGCAAGAGAAAGAAAACTTGACTTGGTTAAGGTTGCACCTAATGCAAATCCACCAGTATGCCGCATAATGGATTATGGCAAGTACAAGTATGAGCAAGCTAAAAAAGCTAAAGAAGCGAAGAAAAATCAAAAGGTGATTAATGTTAAGGAGATTAGATTAACACCTAATATTGAAGAACATGATTTGAACGTAAAAGCTAAAAAGGCTATTAAATTCTTAAACAATGGTGATAGAGTTAAAGTAACAGTGAGATTCAGAGGTAGAGAATTAGGTTATACTGATAAAGGTGAAGAAGTTTTAATTAAGTTTGCTGAATTAACAAAAGAAGCAGGAAATATAGATAAAAAACCTAAACTTGAAGGAAGAAATATGACTATGATTTTAAGTCCTATAAATTAATTAACTGAGGGGAGGAATTGAGATGCCAAAAATGAAAACTCATAGAGGCGCTGCTAAAAGATTTAAGAAAACAGGCAAAGGACAACTTAAAAGATATAAGGCTTATAAGAGCCATATATTAACTAAAAAGACTTCAAAGAGAAAGAGAAATCTTAGAAAGTCTTCACTAGTTAGTGCAGCTGATTATAAGAGAGTTGGTAAGTTACTACCATACTAAAATGATGATATACGTAAAGGAGGTAGCATAGAATGGCAAGGGTAAAAAAAGCATTAAATGCTAGAAAAAAGCATAAAAAGATATTGAAACTTGCAAAAGGTTATTATGGAGCAAAAAGCAAACAGTTCAGACCAGCTAATGAAGCTGTAATGAGATCACTTAGATTTGCTTATGTAGGTAGAAAATTAAGAAAGAGAGATTTTAGAAAGCTTTGGATAAGTAGAATAAATGCTGCTGCTAGACTAAATGGAATGTCATACAGCAGATTTATAAATGGACTTAAAAGAGCTAATATAGAAATAAATAGAAAAATGTTATCAGAAATGGCTATACACGATCCAGAAGGATTCAAAAAACTTGTTGAAGTTGCAAAAAGTAGTTTAAGCTAATATAGAAATAAAAGTTCCGGTTACGGGACTTTTATTTTTTCAAACATAACTTTTATTAATAGGTATATAATGGTATAATAAAAATAATTTAAGTTGTAATAATACACAATTATATTTACTAGGGGATGATTACAATAGAGCTAAGACGTCGATTGAATCAACTTAAACTTAATCCCGCTCAAGTTCTAGTTTTAGGCTTTGCAGGATTGATATTAATCGGTGCAACGTTACTTAATCTGCCAATTGCATCACAGGATGGTAAGAGTATCGGATTTGTAAATGCTTTATTTACAGCAGCTTCAGCTGTTTGTGTTACAGGGTTAGTAGTTGTGAATACTGCTACTCACTGGACCATATTTGGTAAAGTAGTTATATTGATATTATTGCAAATTGGTGGTTTAGGTTTCATGACTCTAGCTACTTTAGTAGCTTTGTTGCTAGGTAGAAAAATAACCCTTAAAGAAAGACTTATAATACAAGAAGAGTTAAATCAGTTTACATTATCAGGGCTTGTAAAATTGACTAGATATGTAATAATATCGACAATAATGATTGAAGGTGTTGGAGCGCTACTTTTATCAATTAGATTTATTCCAACATATGGTTTTGCCAAAGGAGTAGGGTTTTCGATATTCCATTCAATATCAGCATTTTGTAATGCAGGTTTTGATTTGATTGGAGAAAGTATGGTACCTTTTGTAGATGACGTTATTGTTAATCTAACTATTATTTTTCTAGTAATAGTTGGTGGTTTAGGTTATACAGTATATATGGATATTTCGCAGAATAAAAAGTTTAAGAAGTTTTCATTACATACTAAGTTAGTTTTAATTATTTCAGCTTTATTGTTAGTATTTAGTTTTCTAGTTATATTCATAGTTGAATATAACAATCCTGCTACATTAGGTAAGTTGAGCTTTAAAGGTAAAATATTGGCTTCAGCTTTTCAAGCTATGACACCTAGAACAGCTGGATTCAATAGTATTGATACAGCAGCAGTTACTAATACTACAGCTTTCTTGACAATAATATTGATGTTTATAGGTGGGTCTCCAGGTTCTACTGCTGGAGGAATTAAAACAACTACAGTTGGTGCAATAGTATTAGCTATAATTTCTGTAATAAAAGGTACTAATGATGTTGAGGTTTATAGAAAGAGAATACCACACAATTTAGTTTACAGAGCATTGGCTGTTGTAGGTATAGGCTTAGCTTTAATTATTTTTGTAACTATGATATTATCATTAACAGAGAAAGAAGCATCATTTTTAGATATATTCTTTGAAACGACTTCAGCTTTTGGAACAGTAGGTTTAAGCAGGGGACTTACACCAAATTTATCGGTGCTAGGAAGACTAATTATTACTCTTACAATGTTTGCAGGTAGAGTAGGACCACTTACGATGGCGTTTGCCTTTGCAAAGAAACAAAGAGAATATAAGGGAACTTATAGATATCCAGAAGAGAGGATTTTGGTAGGTTAGGAAGGTGTGAAAAACATGAGACAATTTGTAGTTATAGGTTGTGGTAGATTTGGAGCTAGTGTGGCTAAAACTCTTTATAATCTAGGATATGATGTACTTGCAATCGATAAAAGTGAAGAGAGAATTCAAGAAATATCCGATTCTGTAACTCATGCAGTTCAAGCTGATGCAATAGATGAGCATGCATTAAGAACATTAGGTCTAAGAAATTTTGATGTGGCAATTGTAAGTATTGGTTCAGATATACAGGCATCAATAATGGCAACGCTTATTGCAAAAGAGCTAGGTATAAAGAAAGTAATAGCAAAGGCTCAGGGTGAACTACATGGTAAAGTGCTTTACAAAATAGGTGCTGATAGAGTTATTTTCCCAGAAAGGGATATGGGGGTTAGAGTTGCTCATAATCTAGTTTCATCTAATATACTTGATTATATAGAGCTAGCTCCAGATTACAGTATAGTAGAAATTGCTACTATGGAAGAATGGGCAGGAAAGACATTAAGAGAATTAAAACTACCAACAAGATATGGAATTAACGTTATGGCAATTAAGCGTGGTAAAGAGATTAATATTTCTCCTTATGCAGACGACGTGATTAATGCAGATGATATTCTGATTGTAATTGGAAATAATGATGACTTAAGAAAACTAGAGAAGAAGAGCTAGTTGAGGTGTTTTCATGGAAGCTAATATAACAAGTATGTCAAATCCACTGATTAAGAGTATTAAAGCGCTTCATAAGAAAAAAGATAGATGGAAGCAGAGAAAATTTTTTGTTGAAGGTGTAAGAGCAGTAGAAGAGGCTGTTAAATCTGATGTTAAAATTGATTCGATTTTATATACAGAGGCGATATTTGATACTTTTGCAGGACAACAATTGTTTAATTTGATAAATAAAAAAGGATATAGATTGTTTAAAATAACAGAGAAGATATTAAAAACTATTTCAGATACAGAGAATCCTCAAGGTATTATAGCTATAATAGAATTTAATTTGGTAAATTTAGATAATATTTTTGTTAAAGAAGGAAACTTTATTATAATATTGGATAAAATACAAGATCCAGGCAATCTAGGTACAATAATCAGAACAGCCGATGCTTTTGGGGCTAATGGTATTGTATTGACAAGTGGTTGTGTTGATATATTTAATCCTAAGACGATTAGGTCTACAATGGGTTCATTATTTCATTTGCCTATATCATATGAAGGTAGCATTGAAAAAGTTATAACAAAATTAAAAGATAAAGGTATCAAAATAATGGCTACTACATTAGATACCCAAAAGTTTTGTTATGATATAGATTTAACACAAGATTTTGCGCTGATTATTGGAAATGAGGCGTCTGGAGTTTCAAAGAAAGCTATCGAATTATCAGATTATAAAATTAAAATACCGATAGAGAAAAGAACAGAATCTTTAAATGCTGCTATAGCATCTGGAGTTATAATGTATGAAACTTACAGGCAAAGAAAAGCCTTATAGACTTGAAATTTATCTTCTTGTTATATACATTAATGAGATGATATAATGAATTAGGTACTAAGAAAAGAGAACAGATGACAGAGTACAGAGGACAGGAATATAAAATTAACTGGCTATTCGTAGTTCGCTATTTGCTTTTCGAATATTGAATGACGAAAAGCGAGCGACAAACAGAATTAAATATTGCTAATGGTGATGATGGAGAGAGTAGGTATCTGATGCCTTAAGAGAGGAAATGCCTTTGGCTGAAAGCATTTCTAGGTGAGAGGATGCTGAAGTTCACTCCTGAACTGCTAAGTTGAAATAGTAGTAGACTTATGCCGGCTATGCCGTTATATGAATGAGAGGCTTGTTAGTAACAAGCAATAAGGGTGGTACCGCGGAGAACCTTCGTCCCTTTGTGGGATGAAGGTTTATTTTTTTAATATATAAAAATAAAGGGGAGTTGGAATTAGTTATGATAGTGCATTTAGTGAGTACTTTTGTGTTTTTTATATCATATTTTGCTATAACTTATCTAATAAATAGGTTTAGAAAAAATAGAAGAACTAGAAGAGAGATATTAATAAATTCATTAATAACTAGTGGATTATATTTTTTAGTTATAGCATTAATTAAGATTATTTCAAGTAAATAATGAAAGGAGAGAAAATATGAAGGAAAAACTTAATGCAATCAAAGAGAGTGCTTTAAATGAAATAAAAAAGGTTGCAGATTTAGAAAAATTAGAAGAATTGAGAATAAGATTTTTAGGGAAAAAAGGAGAATTAACACAAGTTCTTAGAGGAATGAAAGACTTAAGTAAAGAAGAAAGACCTATTATCGGAAAGATAGCTAACGAAGTCAGAGAAATGATAGAAGGAGAAATTGAAAAACTAAAGTTAGACCTAAAAGAAAAAGTGCAGAGAGAAAAACTAGCTGCTGAAAAAATTGATATATCAATGCCAGGTAGAGAAAAAATAATAGGCCACAGACATCCCCTAATAAGCGTTATGGAAGAATTAGAAAATGTGTTTATGAATATGGGGTTCAGCGTTGTTCAAGGGCCTGAAGTTGAGACGGTGTATAACAATTTTGATGCACTAAATTCACCAGAAAATCATCCGTCAAGAGACCCTTCAGATACATTTTACATTACAGAAGATATACTTTTGAGAACTCATACTTCACCTGTACAAATTAGAGTTATGAAACAAGTAAAACCACCGTTAAGGATAGTATCAGCAGGTAGAACTTTTAGATTCGATGATGTTGATGATACACATTCACCAATGTTCCACCAGTTTGAGGGGCTTGTAATAGATAAGAATATAACAATGGCAAATTTAAAAGATACAATATATAAGTTTGTAACGGAAATATTTGGTGAAGGTATGAAAGTAAGATTTAGACCTCATTACTTCCCATTTACAGAACCAAGTGCAGAAGTAGACGTTTCATGTTTTAAGTGTAAAGGTAAAGGATGTCCAGCTTGTAACGGTACTGGTTGGAGTATGGAGATACTAGGTTGTGGTATGGTGCATCCAAAAGTATTAAAGAATTGTGGTATTGATCCTGAAATATATAGTGGCTTTGCATTCGGTTTAGGTATTGATAGGATTGCTATGGTTAAGTATGGGATAAACAATATTAGATTGTTATTTGAAAATGATATGAGATTTTTAGAACAGTTCTAGTATGTACTTAATGAAATTTGGCTAGTTAAATATAAGATAGTTTAAGGGAGGAAAGATTATGTTAGTACCAGTTAAATGGCTGAAAGAATATGTTGATATTGATATTGATTCAAAAGAATTAGCTGATAAGCTAACTATGTCTGGTTCACATGTAGACTCTATTGAAAGCATTGATAAAGGTATTGAAAAAGTTGTAGTTGGAAAGATTTTAAATATAGAAAAACATCCAAATGCAGATAAGCTGGTTATCACCACAATAGATGTAGGAGAAGAGAGATTACAGATAGTGACTGGTGCAACTAATATTAAAGTAGATGATTATGTGCCAGTTGCATTGGTAGGAGCTAAACTGCCTAATGGATTAAAGATAAAAAAATCAAAGCTAAGAGGAATTGAGTCTTATGGTATGTTATGTTCCGCCGAAGAACTTGGAATTAATCAAGATTTAATACCAAAAGAGCTGAAGGATGGTATATATATTTTATCTGAACAATATCCTTTAGGCTCAGATATAAAAGAAGTACTAGAATTATATGGTGAAATAATTGAATTTGAGATAACACCTAATCGTCCAGATTGTTTAAGCATTGTGGGAATGGCTAGAGAAACAGCAGCTACTTTGGGGAAAAAATTAAAGTATCCAGAAATAAAAATAAACAAAGAAGTAGATGATATAGCTGATTATGTAAATGGCATTGAAGTACAGGATAAGGATTTATGCAAAAGATATTATGCTAGAGTTGTAAAAGATATAAAGTTAAAAAGTTCACCTGCTTGGATTCAGAGAAGGCTTATAGAAGCAGGTGTTAGACCTATAAATAATATTGTAGATATAACAAACTATGTTATGCTTGAATTAGGTCAACCAATACATGCATTTGATCTTGATAAAATAAATGGAAGAAAAGTTGTAGTAAGAAGGGCGAAAGAAGGAGAGAAGATAGTAACTCTAGATGGAGTAGAAAGAGAGCTAAAAGAGTCAATGCTTGTAATAGCCGATGCAGATAAACCTATTGCAATTGCAGGTGTGATGGGTGGAGAAAATAGTGAAGTTTCAGAAGAGACAACAGTAATTCTTATAGAATCAGCTAACTTTAATGGAAGAAGTGTTAGATTAACTTCAAAAGGGGTTGGACTCAGAACAGAAGCTTCAGCTAGATTTGAGAAGGATTTAGATCCTAACTTGGTTCATAAGGCTTGCGATAGAGTTTGTCAATTAATTGAGGAGATAGGTGCTGGTATAGTTGTTAAGGGTAGTATTGACATATATGAAGATAAGGCTTATGAAAGAGAAATTACATTAAGGCCAGAAAAAGTAAATAAATTACTTGGAATAGAGATAAAAATAGATGATATGCTAAAGATATTGAACAGTTTGGAGCTTAAAGCTAAATTTGAAAATGAAAAAATTTATGTGACTATTCCAACATTCAGAAAAGATATTGAACTTGAAGCTGATTTAATCGAAGAAATAGGCAGAATTTATGGATTTGACAAAATACAGTCAAAACCTTTGATTGGTACATTAACTAGAGGTGATAAATCTAAGATTAGAAAAATTGAAGATAGAACAAAAGATATATTAAAAGGACTTGGATTGAATGAAATAACAACATATTCATTTATAAGTCCAAAGGCATATGACAAGATAAATTTACCTGAATATAGCATGAAGAGAAGCTATGTGCGCATTATGAATCCATTAGGTGAAGATTATAGTGTTATGAGAACTACTTTAATTCCTAATATGATAGAAGTATTGACTAGAAACTATAATTATGGTGTGAATAGAGCTTGGGCTTATGAAATAGGAAATATTTTCATACCTAAAAAATTGCCTGTTGAAGAATTGCCATATGAAATAAGAACTCTTTGTATAGGGATGTATGGTTCAGTCGATTTCTTCGATATTAAAGGTGTAGTTGATACAATGCTTAAAAAGTTGGGCATAACTGATTGTGAATATATTAGAGAAGAAAACTATACTACATTCCATCCAGGTAGAACTGCAAATATAATTAAAGGAAATAATGTTCTTGGTGTGATAGGAGAGATTCATCCAGAAGTATTAGAAAACTATGGTATTAAAGAAAGACTGTATATAGCAGAATTAGATTTTGAAATAATAGCATTTTTAACTAATCTAGATAAGAAATATAAGCCACTTCCTAAATATCCGGCTATAAATCGTGATATAGCGTTAGTAGTTGATAAAGATATTATGGTTAAAGAAATAGAGAAAATAATTTGGGAAATAGGCAGTGGTTTAGTTGAAAATGTAAACTTATTTGATGTATATATGGGTAAACAGATACCGCAAGGCAAAAAGAGTGTAGCTTATTCTATAACATATAGATCTTATGAGAAAACTTTAACTGATGAAGAAGTAACAAAGGTTCATGAAAGAATAGTAAAAGCATTAGAAGTACAATTAAATGCTTCTTTAAGATAGCTTAAAGCCAGCAATGAAGTTTATACTTTATTGCTGGCTTAATTTTGTAGAAAAAGTTAACATTTTATGTAATAATATAATAGAACTTGATAAAGTTATAGCAGGAAATATTGTATTTAATAAAGAAATATAATATTAGTCATAGTTTAGAGGAGAGGATATTGATGGGTGAAAAAAAGAAAGTTACAGTTAGAATTAGAGGTCAGGAATACACAGTAATAGGTGAAGAGCCTGAAGAATATATTAGAGAATTGGGGAATTATGTAGACAATAAAATTAGAGATATATTAGAAAAAAATAGTAAACTAAATCGAACTATGGCTGCAACTCTTACAGCATTTACTATTGCTGATGAGTTGTATAAAACTAGGAGTTTAGTAGATAATTTAAATAAAATTATAAATAAAAAAGATAAGGAAATAGAAGAAAAGCTTAATATTATAAAAGTAAAGGAGACAGAAATTGAAGATATAAGGTCTCGTTGTGAAGAGTTAAGTAATGAATTAAATGATGCAAATAACAACTTAAGTCAATATCAAAAGAAAATAAGAAAATATGAGCAGGCTTTAGATTTGAAGGAAAAAGAATTGAAAAATACACAAAGAATTATAACCGAACTTCAAAATAAACTTTATGAAAAACAAATAGAGCTAGCTCAGACTAAAAAAGAATTAGAGGAGTTCATCAGAACATTTGATACAAAATAGATTTTTGCATAAAAAGGATTTATCTCCACAAAATATAATTTGAATAAGATTTTGTGGGGGTATTTTCATGCAGAGTAGTATTTTTGAATACTTTACGTATATGTTAAGGACTACTTTAGGATATTTTTTGGCACTCATCATGGTTCGTTTTATGGGTAAGCGTTCTATTGGAGAATTGAGTGCTTTTGATATAGTGCTTATGACTGGTGTTGGCCATGTAATGAGCTCTGTAGCATTAGATAAAAAGTTACCACTTATGGAAGGAGTACTCATTTTATTTACAATTGCAATATTAGAGATAGCTTTATCCTTTTTGGCAATCAAAAACAGGAAAATTGCAAATATTATAAATGGAAAACCTACTTATCTTATTAAAGATGGGAAGTTATTAAAGGAAAATATGAAAAAAGAAAAATTTAATATTTACGACTTAAGGCAGGAATTAAGAAAAAAAGGTATTGCTGATGAAAAAGATGTAGAAAAAGCTATAATAGAGGCTTGTGGAAAATTTAGTGTTATAAAGAAGTATGCAGAAGAACCATTAAGAAGAAAGGATTTAGGCATATTTAAAGATGGAGACAGCCCTCAATATCTAGAGCAAAAGTTCACCGAATTAAAGAGTGAACTAAATAGATTGAACATGTCTTTAGCTAACATTATAATAGAGATTAATAAGCTTAAAAACAAAGAGTAGTAAGCTACTCTTTATTTGTTTTATAGGAGATGGTAAATGTGAAAGAAAAAATAGAACTATTAGCTCCAGTTGGAAGTATTGAGTCGCTTTATGCAGCAGTTGAAAATGGGGCAGATGCAGTTTATTTAGGTGGAAAAATGTTTAATGCTAGGCAGTATGCTTCAAATTTTGATAAAGAAGAGTTAAAAAAAGCTATTGAATATGCACACATAAAAGATGTTAAGGTATATGTTACTGTTAATATCTTATTAAGCGATTTTGAGTTTAAAGAAGCTTTAGAGTATATATCTTTTTTATATAACATAGATGTAGATGCTATAATAATACAAGACTTAGGACTAGCTAATTTAGTAAAAAAGTTACTACCTGATTTTGAACTTCACGGAAGCACTCAGATGACTATCATCAATCAATACGGAGCAAAGTTTTTAGAAGAGCTTGGTTTTACTAGAGTGGTTTTAGGTAGGGAGTTATCTATAGAAGAAATTAAATACATTAAAGATAAAACTGATATAGAATTAGAAGGATTTATTCATGGAGCATTATGTATTTCTTATTCTGGTCAGTGTTTAATGAGTAGCATAATAGGTGGCCGAAGTGGTAATAGAGGTAGATGTGCACAACCATGTAGAATGCCTTATACGTTGATTAATGCAGAAACAGGGAAAAAAATATCTTCAAAATTAGATAAAAGATTTTTATTAAGTACTAGAGATTTAAATACTATAGAAGACTTAAATAAAATAGTAAAAGCAGGTATTATATCATTGAAAATAGAAGGAAGGATGAAAAGACCAGAATATGTCGCGGTTATAGTAAATAAATATAAGAAGGCATTAGATAATTTATATAATAGATCCGATAGAGCGATTTCTAAAGAAGATAAAAAAGAATTACTGCAAATTTTCAATAGAGAGTTTACAAAAGGATATATTCTGGGTGATTTTGGTAAAGATTTAGTAGCGATAGATAGACCTGATAATAGAGGCGTATATATTGGAAAAGTTATTGATGTAGATAAAAAGTATATATATATTTTATTAGAAGATAGTCTGAATATAGGAGATGGCATTGAAATAACAGATAACAAAGGTAATAAGAATGGTATTATAGTAGATTCTATCTTTTCAAAAGGAAAACGAGTAGAATCTTGTAGAAAAGGAGAAGTAGCAAAGATAAAGAAAAATGGTAATGTAAAGAAAGATAGTAAGGTATATAAGACGTCAGATGTACTCTTATTAGAAAAGGTAAGAAAATCATTTACTGAAAGAGATAAATTAAAAAAGATAGACATTTATATGGAAGTTGAAATAAAGATAGGAAATCCTATTAAGATGCATTTGTGGGATGATAGAGGTAATTATGTTACAATTGAAAGTAAAGAAAAGGTGCAAGAAGGCACAAATATATTTCTTACAGAAGAGAAAGTAATAAAACAATTAAGCAAATTAGGAGCAACTCATTATGTTCTTAAAGATATAAACATAAGCCTGCAAAATAATTCTATGGTTCCTGTCAGTATATTGAATAAATTAAGAAGAGAAGCTATAGAAGAATTAAATAAAAAAAGAGCTATAATAAATAAAAGAATTGAGATAAGTCAAAAAGATATTTTAAACAAAATGGAGGATATTATAGAAAAAAGTAAACCTTACGTTAAAACAAGGAATAAGTTGCTAAGTATTAGTATACAGTCGCCGAAGCAGTTTGAGAAAATTGATTTGAATAAGTTAGATAGAGTATATATTAGCTATTGGGAAGGAATTAATAAATGTATTGAAGAAATAAAAAAACATAATAAAGAGGTTTATTTACAGACTGAGAAAATCTTAACAAACTTAGATTTTGAAACTTTAAATTATCAAATTAAAAGTATTGGTATTGAAAATATTGATGGAATAAGTGTTTCTAACCTAGGAACTTTAAAATATATTAAAGAGAATTTCGATACTAATATACATTGTGATATAGGTATTAATGCATTCAATAGCTTTACTCTTAAGTTTCTTGAAGAATATGGTGTAAAAAGCGTTACTTTATCACCAGAGCTTAGATTAAATCAGATAAAAAATATTTGCTTAAATACTAATTTAATGTGTGAGACTATAGGGTATGGTTATTTACCTGTTATGATAAGTAAATATTGTCCGTTTTCGGTTATTAAAGGGTGTTTGTCAGATGAAGAATGTGATAGATGTAAATTTAGATATGGTTATGGATTAAAAGATAGATTAGGAAAAGTTTTTAGGATTATTAGAAAAAGAGGAACTACTACAATATATAATAGCCAACCATTAGTAGTTATTGAAAATTTAAAAGAAATTTATAATAGTAACGTGGATATGATTAGATTGGATTTTACATTTGAAGATGACATAAAAGAAGTACAAACAATGTATTATGAGTTTGCTAATAACAATATAGCTGAAAAGAATATTATAGAGTTTGTTAATAAAATTAAAAAGAATACAGGTTTAACTAAAGGACATTATTATAGAGGGGTTCTTTAGAAAAAACCAGAATAGAAATGTATTAAACAACGTAGAGAAAGTAGGTGGATAAATTGAATGAAAAGACATTAAGGGTTCTTGAGTATGACAAAATAATAGACAAGTTGTCAGAAAAAGCTGAATCGTCTTTAGGTAAAGAATTAATAAATAAACTTAAACCAAGTAATGATTTTTATGAAGTAAAAAAGATATTAGAAGAAACAGATGAAGCTGTTAAATTAATAATCAAAAGAGGAAGACCTCCTTTAGCTGGCATTCATAATGTATATGCTGAATTAAAAAGAGCACAGATAGGAGCTTCGCTTAGTCCAGGAAGTTTGTTAAAAATTGCAGATACTTTGAGAGCAGCTAGGAGAATGAGTACATTTGTTAAGAAAAGTAAGGAAGATAAAAATTCTAGTTATCCAATAATAGAAGATATGGTAGATTTACTGACAGCATTTAAAGAACTAGAAGAAAGAATTTTTGAGTCAATTATTAGTGAAGAAGAAATATCTGATAATGCTAGTCAAACGTTAAGAAATATAAGAAGACAAATAACATCTAAAAACGAAGCTATTAGAAACAAACTAAATTCAATAATTAATTCATCAACTTATAGAAAGTACCTACAAGAATCTATTATTACAATAAGGCAAGATAGATATGTGGTACCTGTAAAACAAGAGTATAGAGGTAATTTCCCTGGTTTAGTACACGACCAGTCTTCTAGTGGAGCAACCTTATTTATTGAACCTATGGCAGTAGTTGAATTAAATAATCAGTTAAAAGAACTTAAGTTAAAAGAGAAAATAGAAATTGAAAGAATTTTAGCTGAATTAACAAGTTTAGTAGCAGAAAAAGCAGATAATATAAAAATAAATATAGATATATTAGCCAAATTAGATTTTATATTTGCTAAAGCAAAATTAGCACTAGAAATAGATGGTGTTAAGCCTGAGCTTAACAAAGAAGGTTATATTAACATTAAAAAAGGCAGACATCCATTAATAGATAAAGATAAAGTTGTACCTATAGATATTCACATAGGAAAAGACTTTGATACCTTAGTAATTACAGGACCAAATACAGGTGGTAAGACTGTTACATTAAAAACAGTTGGATTACTTTCATTAATGGGGCAGTCTGGACTTTTTGTACCAGCAAATTTTGGTAGCGAAATTGCTGTATTTGATAAGATTTTTGCAGATATTGGTGATGAGCAAAGTATAGAACAGAGTTTAAGTACATTTTCTTCTCATATGACAAATATAGTAGAAATCTTAAAAAATGCTCAAACTAATAATCTTATTTTGTTTGATGAACTAGGAGCAGGTACTGATCCTACAGAAGGTGCTGCTTTAGCAATGTCTATATTAAGCTACCTTCATAGTATAGGAGCGAAGACAATTGCAACTACTCATTACAGTGAATTAAAAGTTTATGCATTGACAACTGAAGGTTTAGAAAATGCTTCAGTTGAGTTTGATGTAGAAACGTTAAGTCCGACATATAGATTACTAATTGGTGTACCTGGAAAATCAAATGCTTTTGAAATATCAAAAAGGTTAGGACTTCAAGACTTTATTATTGAAAGAGCTAAAGATTTTATTTCCAGGGAAAACATTGAATTTGAAGATGTTTTAGCAAAGATTGAGAGAGATAGAAGAATAATAGAGCAAAATAGAGAAGAATCTGAGAAACTGAAAAGAGATATAGATAGATTAAAACAGGAATTAGATGAGAAGAAAATAAAATTAAGTAACCAGAGAGAAAAACTATTGTTTGAAGCTAAGCAGGAAGCAAGAAAGATTATTAAAGAAGCAAAGGAAGAAGCAGATAAAATTATAAAACAACTTAGGGAGATTTCTATAGAAATAGATAAAGAGAGAAATAAAAAGATTCAAGAAGCAAAGGATAAACTAAAAAATAAGCTTGATAATTTACAAGCTGAATTAACAGAAAACTTATTAAACAAAAAGAATAGAAAGCCACCGAAAAATCTAAAACCAGGAGATATGGTAACTTTGCTTAATTTAAACCAGACAGGAACTGTAATGTCTAAGCCAGATAAAGACGGAAATTTAGTTGTACAAGTTGGTATTATGAAGATAAATGTTCATATTAGTAACTTATCTAGAGCTAAAGATAATGTATCAGCAAGTGAAGAATTTGGAACAAGAAAGATAATGACTTCTAAAGCTAAGTATATAAAAACTGAGCTTGACTTAAGAGGCAAAACATTAGAAGAGGCTTTACTTGATACAGATAAGTATCTTGATGATGCATATATAGCAGGGTTAAAACAAGTTACTATTATACATGGGAAGGGCACTGGAGTGTTAAGATCTGGGATAAAACAGTTATTAAAAACACACCGTCATGTTAAAGATTTTAGGTTGGGTAATTTTGGTGAAGGTGGTACAGGAGTAACTATAGTAGAGCTAAAGTGAGGTTAGAGCATGATTATAATAAGTGCGTGTTTAGTTGGAGTTAACTGTAAATATAATGGTGGGAATAATTTTAATCAAAAAATATATGAGTTATTTAGAAACAAAAATGCGATATTAGTTTGCCCTGAACAGCTAGGAGGACTTCCTACACCTAGAATACCTTCAGAAATAGTTATTAAAGATGGTGAAATTAGGGTATTAAATAAAGAAGGAGTTGACGTTACTAATAATTTTTTAAAAGGAGGGTATGAAACACTAAGAATTGCTAAAGCAGTTGGGGCAAAACTTGCTATACTTAAGTCAAAAAGCCCTTCATGTGGTGTAGGTTATATCTATGATGGTACATTTTCAGGAAAGCTAACAGAAGGTAATGGAATTACAGCGCAGCTGCTTATGAAAAATGGTATAAAAGTATGCACAGAAAATGATTTTTTAGATTATATTTCTAAATAGATTAGATTTGAATTAGGAGGAGATAATATGAAAAAGTTAATAACTATTCTATTAACAATAACTTTAATAACTACTTTATTTGTTGGATGTTCAAAAAAGGACAAAATAGATCAGTCTGACAAAGCAAATGATAATGTATCTGTGGAAAAAATTGAATCTAAAAATACAGAAAAAGAAAAAGTTGAAGAAATAGATTATGTTTTATATTTAAAACAAAAAGCTATGCCGTTTATTTTTGCTGAAAAATATACAATTAAAGCAGATGATTCAAGGTTAAAAGATAAAAGTATTGAATGGATAGCGTTAGAACATCTAATAAATTTTAAGGGTTTTCAGGATTTTATATCACCAGTTCCAGAAGGCACAAAACTTCTAGATTTAACTAAGGAAAATGGTGTTGTATATGTTGATTTATCGAAAGAATTTATTGATAACATGCCAAATGATGAACAATCTACAAAAATGGCTATTGATTCAATAGTAAATACACTAACATTTTTCGATGGAAATGAGAGTGTTGTGTTTAAAATAGAAGGACAAGCAGTTAATGAAATAAATGGAGTAGATTTAAGCAAGCAGTTCTATTTTAGTAGTGATTTCTTTTCAGATAAGTAATATAATTATAATAAGTATTTAATGTTTATTAGGAGGTTTAGTATGGATATAAAGCAAATATATGAAACTGCTAGAAAAAAGATGAGAGGATACTGTAGAGTTTGTAACGAATGCAGAGGCGAGGCTTGTGCAGGTGAAGTTCCAGGAATGGGAGGTGCTGGCACTGGTACTTCGTTTAAAAATAATATAGAAGAATTAAAAAAGATACAACTTAAGATGAGAACAATTCACGATGCTAAAACTCCTGATACTTCTATAGAATTGTTTGGTATAAAATTAGACATTCCTATAATATCTGCTCCTGTAACAGGAAATAGTTTTAATATGGGTGGTGCACTAACAGAAGAAGAGTATGTTGAAGCAGTTCTTAAAGGTAGTATTTCAGCTGGAACAATTGGTATGACAGGAGATACAGCCGATTTATCTATGTATATAACTGGATTAGAAGGAATAAAAAACGTAAATGGAATGGGTATACCAATAATTAAACCTAGAGAAAATAAAAAAATAATAGAAAATATAAGGAAAGCAGAAGCAGTTAAGCCTCTAGCTATTGGTGTTGATATAGATGGTGCTGGACTTATAACTATGGCCCTTAAAGGGCAACCTGTTGGGCCAAAAACTAAAACTGAATTGAAAGAATTAATTGAATCTACCGATCTACCTTTTATACTAAAAGGTATCATGACACCAGATGAAGCAGAAATAGCTCTTGAGGTTGGGGCAGAAGCTATTGTTGTTTCTAATCATGGAGGAAGAGTTTTAGACCATACTCCAGGTGTAGCTAAAGTACTTCCTGAGATAGTAGATGCTGTTAAGGGTAAAATTACTATTTTAGTTGATGGAGGAATACGTTCTGGAGTAGATGTGTTTAAAATGTTAGCTCTAGGAGCAGATGCAGTATTGTTGGGTAGGCCTATTATTATTGGAGCGTATGGCGGATATGAAGAAGGCGTTACTACAGTTTTAAATAAAATGAAAAAAGAATTACTACAGGCAATGATATTAACAGGATGTAAAGATATTAAATCAATAGACAGGACTAAGATATTTTTCTAAAGCCCCTTGATTTACAAAAAATAATATGGTATATTATGATAATGAAAAAATAGCCAAATTCGTTGAAGGGGAGAGTAGGATAAGCTGAAGTAATAGCGAGCTGGGGACGGTGGAAGCCTGGCATGGATGTTTATCTGAAGCGCACCCCAGAGAAGCTGTCTGAATTTAGTAGGATAAGACGTATTCCTGCGTTAAAGGGTTAGAGTGGGCAAGTAGACTTGCCAATAAGAGTGGTAACACGGGATTAACTCTCGTCTCTTCATGAGATGAGAGTTTTTTGTTTACTGAAAAATAATACATAAATCACATAAAGGAGGTTTTAAAATGATAGATTTCAAAAAAGAGATTGCACGAATTGTTAGCGAAAAGGTAGAATCTTTAAGTCAAGAAGATGTTGAAGTATTAATAGAAATTCCACCAAGTTATGACATGGGCGACTATGCTATGCCATGCTTTAAGTTGGCAAAAGCGTTTAGAAAAGCTCCAAATATAATAGCTCAAGAGATAGTTGAGATGTTAGATGGTAAAGAGTATTTTGAGAAGATTGAGAATGTTGGACCATATGTCAATTTCTTTATTGATAAAAAAGTTTTAGCTAAAACTGTATTACAAGAAATTTTTTCGGCAAAAGAAAATTATGGTTCATCAGATATTGGTAATGGCAAGAATATCGTTATAGATTTTTCATCACCAAACATCGCAAAACCGTTCCACGTAGGACATTTACGTTCTACTGTAATAGGAAATGCTTTGTATAAAATATATGAGTTTCTTGGATATAATTGTATTGGTATAAATCATTTAGGCGATTGGGGGACACAATTCGGAAAATTAATTACTGCATATAAAAAGTGGGGAAATAAAGAAGAAATAGAAAAAGAGCCTATTAAGACTTTATTAAAGCTTTATGTAAAATTCCATGATGAAGCAGAGTTAAATTCTGAATTAGAAGAAGAAGGAAGAAGATGGTTCAAAAAACTTGAAGATGACGATGAAGAGGCTAAAGAGTTATGGAATTGGTTTGTTGATTTAAGTTTAAAGGAATTTAATAAAATTTACGAATTACTAAAAGTTAAATTTGATTATTTTACAGGTGAAAGTTTTTACAATGACAAAATGGATAGAGTAATAGAGTTACTAAAAGAAAAAAATCTACTTAAAGAAAGTAAAGGTGCATATGTAGTTGATTTAGAAAAGTTTGATATGCCTCCTTGCCTAGTGTTAAAGAGCGATGGTGCTACTTTATATCCAACAAGAGATATAACTGCGGCTATTTACAGAAAGGAGACATTCGATTTTGAAAAGGCACTTTATGTAACAGACTATTCACAGAATTTACATTTTGCTCAATGGTTCAAAGTTATTGAACTAATGGGATTTGAATGGGCAGACAAACTAGAACATGTACCTTTTGGACGTGTAAGTACAGAAGAAGGTAGAATGCAAACTAGAAAAGGTAATGTAATTTTATTAGAAGAATTATTAAATAAAGCGATTGACAAGGTAAGAGAAATAATTGAAGAAAAGAATCCTAATTTAGAAAATAAAGATGAAGTAGCTAGAGAAGTTGGTATAGGAGCAGTAATTTTTAACGATTTAAGTAACAATAAGATAAAAGATATTGTATTTAATTGGGATAGAATGTTAAGCTTTGATGGAGAAACAGGTCCTTACGTTCAATATACTCATGCAAGAGCAAATAGTGTACTTAACAAAAAACAGTATGATATTACTAACGATGTTGATTATTCAATATTAACTAATCAGGAAGCAGTTGATGTTATAAGATTACTTCAGTCATTCCCTGAAGTTATAGTAAATGCTATGGAGAAGAATGAACCTTCTATAATTACAAGACATATAGTAGATATAGCACAGGCATTTAATAAGTTCTATCACGAATGCCCAATAATTGTAGAAGATGAGAATATACAAAAAGCAAGGCTATTACTTGTATTTGCTGCAAAAACTGTATTAAAAACTGGTTTGGGGCTACTAGGTATTGATGCACCAGATAAGATGTAAAATTTAAAATTAATTTGTTGAAAAAAGAGGGAGCAAATCCCTCTTTTTTTGCATTTTTTTGATTATAAATATTTAAAAAGAGTCGATTTAGGGTACAAATTACCATAATAGGATTATTTAAGATAATGTAACATTTTTGACTGGTTTATTCTTAATTTATATAATAACCTCTGTGCTATTTAGAAAGGAGGGTAAAAATGAAAGGTAAACTGATGTTATCAATTATACTTGTACTTACTTTAATATTTGGAAGCACAGTATATGCAATAATGTTAAATAATAATGACTATAATGTTTTAAATTTAAGTGTTGTAAATAACAGTAAAGTAATTGAGAATATAGAAATAAAGAAGCACGTTGAAAATTATGATCTTATAGAATATATAAAAAATAAAACAAATTTAACAGAAGAAGAAAGTGCATTTCTTTTAAAGCAATGTGAAGAAAAGGGTTTGAATATTTTTATTGTGCTGGGGTTAATGAAGCTAGAAAGTAATTTTGACCCTAACTGCGTTGGTACTCTTGGAGAAAGAGGACTAGGACAGCTAATGGAAAGTACGGCTCGTCAAATTGCATTTAATATGAAGAAAGAATTTAAACCTAAATTACTGTTTGATCCTAAATATAATATTGAATTATTCACAACACAGCTTAAATATTTAAAAATGATTTTTAATGGTGACATACATAAAGTACTTACAGCGTATAATAGAGGAGAATATGGATTGAAAAGATACATGGCATCTAGAAGTGGGACAAGCAACCCTGCGAGGAGTGCTTACTCTGCGAGGGTACTTAAATATGCAGCTATGTTTCAAAATGAATATCAGGCACAAACAAGGAATTAAGGAGCTAGCTTTAGGCTAGTTCCTATTTCTTTTGTATAGAAACTTTGCTATACTATACATATCGAGTGTAAGGAGTGTTGGCAAATTGGAAGATAAAATTAGATATTTTATAAATAATGCTGTATATGGTGATAGCTTAAGATATTCAAAAACTAATCATGTATTAGAAAAGAAAAAAATAAAAGGACAATGGTCGTATATAGTTGAATTATTTATAATTACAGTAAAATCTTTAATACCTTCAATGGATGTAGAAGGAACAACTATAGGATATACAAGGTTTAAAGAAGAAATAAAGTTATGGACAAGTTATAGACATGGCAGCAATAAACTACTAATAAATTCTGTAAATAAATTTGATGACAAAATTTATTGGATTGAAATTGATGATAGTGTTTATGCAAGAATATTTCCGATTGTAGCTGCAAACACTCAATGGGATGTTATATTGTCAGAGGTTATAAAAAATATTTTGTTTACAACTGGTAATATATTTATTTTACAAGAATGCATAGTGTTATCTAAAATACTATATCTGATATTAAATGGTAAAAAGGATTATGATAAAATTATAAGCAGTTTAAAAGAGGAAATAATACAGTTATCTCAGAAAGAGTTAATTGGTAAATATAATAAATATTTTAAAGCAGATATTGCAGCTTTTCCTGGAAATTTCGTAATTAATTTCGAGAGGGCTAGGATTGAATTACTAAACTTGTTTAATGGAAAATTAATAAAGAATAATTTTTATATATTAAGTAGAGTATTAGATATTTTAAGAGGCGATATAAAAGAGTTCGGGCAAATACAATATAATTTCTTTTTATATGGAGTTTTGGGTTTGATTATTCAAAATAACAATGAGTTTATAGAATATAAGGATAAGAATTTTATACAAAGTTTAGCAAATTACTTGTTAAGGCTTAGGAAAAGCAGAATAAACCCAGAAAGTCTTTATATAAAGGATTATTACGTGCCTGATGTTTTTAAATACAATGTTGGAGAAGAATTTAGTCATTCACTTTTAAATAAATGCAAAGTAGTTAATAAAGAGGAGACAGAGAAACTATTTATAACATATATTAATACGAAAACAGGAATTTATAGATTTTTTAAATTCAAAAACCCCGTTTAATTACGGGGTAAAAATTATTTTTTTAGATATTGTATAAATTCGTCTTCAGTACTATCAGCAAGTTCACTAAGTTCTTTTATAATATTTTTTCTGAGCTTTAAGAAAGAGTCAATATTTGTATTCTTACCAGTATATTCAAGAGCTTCAATAATCATTAGCATATCTTTTTTTGATATTTCAGCGATTGATATTTTATCAAATTCCTGCATTTTAACTCTCCTTCCTTAGAACATATATTACTTAATATATTTCTACAAAAATCTACAGATACCTTCAAAAACTGTTAGAAAGGATTTAGTACAGCAAAAAAATGTATTTTAGAAACTTTCAGGGTCTTTTTTGAAAAATACTCTGTTGCTTCTATTTTTAACTTCTCTTAATAATTCCATAACATTATTGATTTCTTTTTTTATAAGTTCTGTATCTTCTTTTGAAATGTTGTAGTATAGGTATAAATCTTCAAATGCTCTAACAGCTTTTGAAAGTTCAGTGTCTACTTCAATAAAAGCTTTGAAATTTTTACTGTGTTTTGCATTTTTGAACTGTTCAATATCTATTATTATAGCGTTAACAACTTTATCTTCTGATTCCATTACACCTGCTGAAATTACATAAGGCTTTATTCTTTCTAGATAATATGTATTATCAGGATTAACATGATACATATACTCAATTTTTAATTCATCTAAGGTATATTTAACGTAGAACATAACACCTTGAATTGATACAACATGACATCCTAATTCTCGTAGTCTATTTAGACACATCTCATGTCTTATTTGCCGAATTGTCATATAAGACATACACATTCCTCCATATTTTATTTAAATATATTATATCATATTACAAAGGTAGAATTTAGTAATTTTTTAAATTATATACCTAGTTAAATTGTGGATAATTTTAAATATAATTTTCGTAACGGATTGAGGCAAAACTATATTATAGTTGATATAAATCGAAGATTTTATTCTAATATGTTAAAATAAATGTATTAATATTTAAAAAAGGTGATCATATGATTTTTGAAAATAATAGTAGATTGAAGATAATATGGGGTTTGGCTTGGCCTGTTATGGTGAGTCAGATTTTACAAACATTATTACAGATAATAGATATGTTTTTTGTTTCTAATATAGGAGTAAATGAAGCTGCTGCAGCTGGTATTGGTACTTCAATTATTGGAGTTATTATTGTTGTAACTCAGTTAATTGCTACAGGAACGATAGCCTTAATTTCTAGAAAAACCGGTGAGAAAGATGAAAAAGGAGTTTTAGAAGTAACAGGACAAGCTTTAATACTTTCAGTTACAGTAGGGATATTAATATCGGCATTGAGCTTTAGTTTGTCTACTTCTATAATAAAATTATTTGGGCTAGAGGCACAAGTTGCAAAAAATTCTATTAACTATTTGAAGATTGTTTCATTAAGTATACCTTTTGTATTTTTTAATTTAACAGGCAGAGCCATATTACAGGCAAAAGGAGATACAAAAACTCCAATGCTGATTTTTGGACTTATGAATTTGATAAATATTATTCTTGATCCTATATTAATATACGGATTGTTTTATTTCCCGAAGTTTATGTTTGTAGGAGCTCCATTAGCAACAGCTATATCGAATGTGTTTGCTTCAGTTTTGATGTTTAAAACTATTTTAAGGAAAATATTTAATAATGAGCTTAAAAAATATTTGCAAGTTTTAAGTATTAGAATAAGTTTAATAGGTAAGATATTAAAAATAGGATCATATTCTGCACTGCAGGCTATTGCTAGACCTATAACTGGGCTTGTGATGTATAAAATAGCAAATTATTCTGGCACAAAAGCAGTTGCAGCTTTTACTATAGGGGGCAGGATGTTTAATCTAGTATTCATTTTTTTAGCAGGATTAAATTTATCAATTTCTGTTCTTATAGGTCAAAATCTTGGGAAACAAGATATAAAAGCAGCTGAAACAATAGTTAAAGATGGAATAAAATTAGCATTGATTAATATGATAATATTTTCACTTCCTTATTTTGTATTAGCTAAATATTTAATGTTTATTTTTACTAAAGATATTCAGGTAATTAATATAGGTGTAAATTATCTAAGAATAGTTTATATTGGTGTAATTTTTGTTATTTATCCAGTTGTATATGGGGGAGCTTTTGTTGGAGCTGGAGACACAGCACCACCTATGATTGCGTCACTGTTAGCAAATTTGTGTTTTAAACTACCGATGGCATACATATTGAGCAAAGTATTTAATATGGGTGCAAATGGTGTTTGGATAGCAATTAGTTTGTCTGTTTTGCTTGAAGCTGCAATAATAATATACTATTTCAGATTAGAAAAATGGAAGTATAAAAAAGTTTAAAATATAAAGCAGTTGGAATTAAAATCCAACTGCTTTATGAACGTTATTTTTTCAATTTTTTCTATCAAATAAAAAGTTAAAATTATTATCAAAATTATTTTTTAGAAGAATATAAATTAATTTACTTTTCGTAGCTTTATCAATAGATTTAAAATCTTCAGCTATTACATTTTTCATTTCCTGTGGAAATTCTCCTTCAAAGTTCTTTATAAGTAAAGCTTTTACTATGTCATTTGCAAATTTTTTACCTTCTTTTGTTTTACCTAATAATGACAAAATATTTTTAAAAGTTTCTTTGTGTTCGTTATCTATAAACTTATCTATTATAGCATTATTGTTTGTTACAAAATCAATAAATATTTTATTTTCATTTATTAAAAGTTCTTTTATTTTTATATAATTAAGAAACTCTTTACTATTATCAATATAATAAACATCTTCGATTTCTGAATTGGAGATTTTTTCGATTAATGATAGTGGTAAAGGTAATTTTCCCAAGTAAATACCATTTAATTTTACACCTATTGTATCATCATTAATGATAGGAGATACATTTGCATTTACACCAATTGGTAGAAAACCTATTTTTAAAGATGATTTTAACATTATGCTATTTGGCTGCACATCAAAAAAGAAGCCATTAAACTCTACAAAAGAAGGTAATTCTTGTATGTTAATTTGTTTAGTAATTTGAGGTACTAGGACTGAATTTAAATCAGTTTCCTCTATTAAAATTTCATTTTCTCCAAATATGTTGATTCTAGAGTTATTTATCAAATTAGTGATAAATAAATTTGGATCAGTTTCGTTAAAAGTCTTTATACTATCTGGACGAACTAAAACAAGAGATACAGCAATAAGAATAAATAAAGTAAGTACTATTCCTAAAAAAACTTTTTTAAATATTTTCATTAAATCACCCCTTATTTGATTATATCAAAATTATATAGCTATAGTCAGTATCAAAAAGATTGAAACCTTTATACCCTATGATATAATATAGTCAGCAGATGAAGGGAGAGTGGATTTAATGCATTCTATATCTAATATAGAATCAATAAAGCATTTGTTAAATTATGATAAAATAGCTACAATAAATGCTTTAGGTAAAATGAGATTTACAAACAATTGGGAAATTATTGTAGACAATATAGAAAAGACAAGAGGATTCATATTAAAGTGGGATAAATGGAATATAATATATTCTCCAGAAGATGAAGTAGCTAGAAAGATGCTAGAAAATATAAATTTGAAAGGACAAAGATTTGCAGGTGTGTTAAAGAAGTATTATGATTTAATAAAAAATAATGAGGAAATTGAATGGGAAGAACCATGTTATTTGTATTACATGGACAAAAATAATTTAGATTTGGCTAGAATTAGACATGAAGTGAAAGCATTAAAGCTAAAAGATGCAGTAGTTGTAAATGAATATTATACATATAAAAGTAAAAATTCTTTAAAATACATAACTA
This sequence comes from Caloranaerobacter sp. TR13, assembly GCF_001316435.1. Classification (NCBI taxonomy): domain Bacteria; kingdom Bacillati; phylum Bacillota; class Tissierellia; order Tissierellales; family Thermohalobacteraceae; genus Caloranaerobacter; species Caloranaerobacter sp. TR13. Next base: position 7,749 of record NZ_JXLL01000015.1, on the reverse strand, counting down.
ATTGCATTAAAAATAGGCCTTCATCAGCTATTTTTGATAAAAATGGTAACCCTATTTCTTGGGCTGTAGTTAGAGAAGATGGTTCAATGGGGATAATGTATACAAAGGAAGAATATAGAGGCAAGGGGTTAGCTGTATCAGTTAGTATTGACCTTGCAAAAAAAGTATTTGACATTGGTTGGACTCCTTATGTTCATATTGTAGTTAAAAATATACCTTCAATAAAATTAGCAGAGTCAATTGGTTTTAAAAGATATGGTGAAATTGTCTGGTTTGGAGTAAAATAGATAGATAAAGGATAAACTTTTATTAAGCAGCTTTGTGCTGCTTTTCTATATGAAGATAAGAAGGAAGGTACGATAAATGAATATAGTAATATCTACACTAAATTCAAAATATATTCACTCCTCTTTGTCAATCAGATATCTAAAGAATTACTGCATAGATTCATTTAACAATATTAAACTTATGGAGTTTACAATTAATCAGAATAGTGAGTATATTACAGGTGAATTATTCAAACATGCACCTGATGTTTTAGCTTTTTCATGTTATATCTGGAATATTGAAAAGACTTTAGAAATTTGTGAAAGATTGAAAATCGTAAGACCACAAACTAAGATTGTCTTAGGTGGACCAGAGGTTTCTTTTGATGGAGATAAAATTTTAAAAAAATATGATTTTATTGATTTTATAATATATGGAGAAGGAGAAGAAACATTTAAGGAATTATTACAGTACCTAGATGAAGGTATAGAAAATTATGATAATATAAAAGGACTAATATTTAGAGAAAATAAAAGAATAATTGTAAATAGCCCTAGACCTTTGATTTCCAATCTTGATATGATTCCATCTCCATATGAAGGTGATTTGAATGAATTTAAAGACAAAATTGTCTATTTTGAAAGTTCTAGAGGATGTCCTTTTAACTGTCAATTTTGTTTATCATCAACTATAAAAGGAGTAAGATATTTTACTATTGATAGAGTAAAAGAAGATTTGCTAAAACTTATCAAAGCAGGAGTAAAGCAGGTAAAATTTGTAGATAGGACTTTTAACGCGAAAAAAGACTATGCTCTTGAAATTATGAAATTTATAATGGCACAAAATGTTAAAAATATAAATTTTCATTTTGAAGTTACTGCACATCTTTTAGATGATGAAATATTGGATTTTCTTAAATGTGTGCCAGAAGGTCTATTTCAGTTTGAAATAGGAGTTCAGTCAACCAATGATAAAACACTAGAAGCTATAAGTAGAAAAACTAATTTTGATAGATTGAGTAAGGTTGTAAAAAAAATAAAAAGTTATGAAAATATCCATCAGCATCTGGATTTAATAGCTGGTTTGCCATATGAAGACTACAGTAGTTTCAAAAAATCATTCAATGATGTATTTAATTTGCAACCAGATATGCTGCAATTAGGTTTTTTAAAACTTCTTAAAGGTTCTGGACTAAGAAGAGAAAGTGAGAAATATGGATTTAAGTTTTTGGATAAAACACCTTATGAAGTGTTGGAAAATAACTATATAACCTATGAAGAAATGTTAAAACTAAAGTCTATTGAAGATTTGTTAGAGAAATATTCGAACAGCAGAAGCTTTGAAAATAGTTTAAACTATGTTATTAAAAATTATTATGGAACACCTTTTGATTTTTTCGAAGATTTTAGTAGTTATTGGGAACAGCAAAAACTTGATTCGATTTCACATAGTAAGACTAGTTTGTATAAGATATTCTATAATTACTATTTAGATAGGATAAATAGAAATATAGAGATATTTAGAGAATTATTAAAATATGATTTTTTACTTAATAATAGAACATCTAATTTACTTGATTTTATGAAGTCAGACAAGAACATTGATGATAAAGATATTGTGCATAAATTTCTGCAAAACGAATCGAATGTTAATAAATACTTGAAAGAATTTGCACGTATCCCAGCTAAAAAAATAATTAATAAGGTTCATTTTGAAGTATTTATACTGGACATATTAGATTTCATAAAAAATGATTTTGATGTATATAAAATATCTTACAAAGAAAGTATTATGCTTTTTAAATATAATGAGGATAAAAAAGTATTTAAAAAAGTAGAAGTATATGATATAACTGAAGAAATGAAAAAAATAAGGGGTGAAAGTGTTGGAAATAATAAATGATTTAGTTTATATCAATAAAACTGCATTAAAGAAGTCATATAATCTTATATTGAAAAATTGGCTATTAATCTTTACAGGATTTGCTTACGCAATTTTAAATTTTGCGTTATTTGCATTAGTAGGAATATTATTTAGGGGAGTTTTGTCAATAATTGCTGGGTTTGTTATGGCATTAGCTTTAAGTTCATTTATATCTAACTATTTATATCTTTTATATAACGTAGTTAGATATGGGAAATTTACTTTATATGATTTTAAGTATGGTTTTAAAGTTTTTATTTGGAAAATATATGGAATACTTTTCATAGGATGGATGGCAAATTATATTTTAAGTTTATTTATTACACCTATTTTATCAAGCTTTATTCCTTATACAGTTATTGGTTTTATTATTAATTTATTAATTTTTGTATTTTTAAATTCACTACCTGAAACTATCTATTTAAAAGAATTATCGCCTTGGGATTCTATACAGTATTCTTATTATTTTATTAAAGAAAATTTTATCCAGTGGTTTGTATCAAACTCTATATTCATTTTAATAACTTACTTTTTAACAGGAAGAATTTTGAGTAATGTATTCATGATACATATAGGATTAAGTGTAAATCCATCTTTAGGAAGTATCTTGTTATATTTAATAGGACAAGTGGTATTTACTTATATGATGATTTATAGAGGTGTATTATTTGATATATTGAGTACAAGCACAATAAGAAAGAGAAAATTTATGAGGGATTTATATTAATAAGTTAGAAAAAGGTGATGATGTATGAAGGAAATTGAGAAGTTTTTTAAAGAAAAAACTGAGAACTTAACTTTTATTGAATTAAAGTCAGGTACAAAAACTAAATTTAACAGGTTTAAATTAGAATCAAATGTACCTTTACCTATTTTAGTTGATGAGTTGATTACAGAGATAAAGGAAAGAAGAGCTCAAGATGAAATAAAGATTTCTTCAATAATAAGAGGTATGATATATACAATTGGTGTTGATTCTAGTTTCCCTTATATTGATAAATATAAGGATATTCTGTACAGTTTTGATGAAAAAATTGAAGATTTTATACTATATAATGGTGTGAAATTTATTAAAGAAGGCTCCATTGATGATGGCCTAATATATTTGAAAGCATTAATAACATTAAATAAAGAAAGTGTAGACGGTTTATATAATTATGGAGTTGCTTTAGAAGAAAAGGCTAAAAAATATTTAGAATTAAGAGATGAAAAAAAAGCTAATGTATTTATAAATGAGTCAACAAGACAATTTGAGAATATACTTGAAATAGATGATACTTATTCTCTAGCATTTTACAAACTTGGTTATCATTACGGATTAAACAAGCAATTTATTAAATGCAAGATTATGTGGGAAAAGTTTTTGACAATAAGTGAAAATGAAGAATTAAAAGAAGAAATAAAACTAAGTCTTTTAGAAATACAGGATGATATAATTTATGAGGAAGGATATAATGAAATATTTACTGGTAATCCTGTAAAAGGGCTTGAAAAGCTATTACCTCTGAAAGAAAAATATTCAGATTGGTGGAATTTATTATTTATAATAGGTTTAGGATATAGGCAGATAGGTGATTTTGTTAAAGCAAAGGAAGAATTTGAAAATGTACTTAGTATAGTACCAGGGCAAGTGGATACATTAAATGAATTAGGCCTTTGCTTAGCAAATTTAGGACAATATGAAGAAGCTATCGAAAAATTTACAGAAGCCTATCAAAAAAGGCCTAAAGACTATGAAATATTATGCAATAGAGGTATGACATATCTTCAAATGGGCATTCTAGATAAAGCTAAAGAAGACATACAAAAAGCATATGATGTAAATCCTTTAGATGAAATAACTATAGCGTGTATGAAGGAAATTGAAAGGGTAGAGGAGATGGCTTGATAGCCATTTCTTTTTTTGCATAAATTCTTAAAATGATCCAAATATTAAAATAATTTAACAGTTAATATATAAGAATAAAATAAAAATATAGTAAAACTATGATAAAATATAAATGAGTTTTGTTTACGGGAAAACGATATCACGAGGGGTGAGACTATGATAAAGAGTTTAAAAGAATTATTGAGTATGGCTAAAGAGCAAAAAACAATGAAGCTTGCTGTAGCAGCTTCTCAAGATTATGAAGTTTTAAAAGCTGTATGTGATGCGGCTAAAGAGGGAATTGTAGAACCAATTCTTATTGGGGATATTGAAGAGACAACAAATATAGCTAATGAATATGGTTTAGATATTGAAAAGTTTGAAAAAGTAGATGTAAAAGATTTAACTGAGATAGCTAAAACTGCAGTAATGTATGTAAATGATGGAAAAGCGGATTTTGTAATGAAAGGGTTAATTGATACATCTATTCTACTTAAAGAAGTTTTAAATAAGGAATATGGTTTAAGAACAGATAGTCTATTAAGCCATGTGATGGTATATGAAGTACCAACTTATCATAAGTTACTTTTCTTGACTGATGGTGGTATGAATATTGCACCAGGATTAGAAGAAAAGGTTAAAATTGTAAAAAATGCAATTAAAGCTTGTAAAGCTTTAGGATATGAGACTGTAAAAATAGCTGTATTAGCAGCAAAAGAAAAAGTTTCACCTAAAATGCCAGCTACTGTTGATGCTAATAGTTTAAAAGAATTAGGAGAAAACAACGAATTTGGTGAAGGAGTAATTATTGAAGGTCCTTTAGCATTAGATTTAGCTATATCTAAAGAAGCAGCAAGAATTAAAAAGTTTGAAAGCAAAGTTGCAGGGGATGCAGATGTATTACTTATGCCAAACATTGAGATGGGTAATGGTGTAGGTAAGAGCTTAACTTATTTTGCTAAAGCTCAATCAGCAGGAATTATTATGGGAGCTAAAGTACCAGTTGTATTAGTTTCAAGAGCAGATACTCATGAAGCTAAATTGAATTCAATAGCTTTAGGTAGTGTAATAGCTGCAAATAGATAAAAAATGTAAAGGGGTGTAAAAAATGAAAAGACTATTAACTGGTAATGAAGCTGTAGCTCGTGGTGCATATGAAGCAGGGGTTACTGTGGCTTCAGCTTATCCTGGTACTCCTAGTACGGAGATACTAGAAAACATAGCAAAATATAAAGAAATTTATTCTGAATGGGCACCAAATGAAAAAGTTGCTTTAGAAGTAGCAATAGGTGCATCAATAGCAGGAGCAAGGTCAATTGCAGCTATGAAACACGTAGGTGTTAATGTAGCAGCAGATCCATTATTTACTTTTGCGTATACTGGAGTAAATGGAGGATGTATTTTAATAACTGCAGATGATCCTGGAATGCATAGTTCTCAAAACGAACAGGATAACAGATATTATGCAAAATCAGCAAAATTAGTTATGCTTGAGCCAAGCGATAGCCAAGAAGCTAAAGATTTTGTTAAATTAGGTTATGAAATAAGTGAAAAGTTTGATGTTCCAATTCTTTTAAGATTAACTACAAGAATATGCCATAGTAAAACATTAGTTGAATTAGAAGAAAGACACGAAGTAGGAATTAAAGAATATAATAAAAATATTGCTAAATATGTAGCTACACCAGCTAATGGTAGAGTATTACATGTAAAATTAGAAGAAAAGTTAAAGAAATTAGAAGAATATAGTAATAATACTCCAATAAATAAAGTTGAATTTAATGATAAGAGTATAGGTATCATTACATCAGGTGTTGCTTATCAATATGCTAAAGAAGTTTTTGGAGACAATGCTTCTTACTTAAAACTAGGTATGACATTCCCACTACCAAAGCAAAAAATTAGAGAGTTTGCTAAACAGGTAGATAAATTGTATGTAATTGAAGAATTAGAACCATATTTAGAAACTGAAATCAAAGCTATGGGTATAGATATTATTGGAAAAGAACTTATACCAAATATCGGTGAGCTTAATCCTGACATAATTAGAGAAGCATTATTAGGTGAAAAGAAAGAAATTATTGAAATGAATAGTGAAAAAATTGTTTCTAGACCGCCTACAATGTGTGCAGGTTGTCCACATAGAGGATTATTCTACGTATTAAGTAAAAAGAAGAATGTTGTAATAACTGGGGATATAGGATGTTATACTCTTGGTTCAGCTCCACCATTAGAAACTATGGATACTTGTATCTGTATGGGTGCAAGTGTAAGTGCAGGGCATGGATTTAGCAAAGCATTTGAAGTTAATGGAAAAGAGGCTAAAGTATTTGGAGTTATAGGAGACTCTACGTTCTTCCATTCAGGTATTACTGGTCTGATAGATATTGTATACAATAAAGGTAATGCAGCAACTATTATACTTGACAATAGAATAACAGGAATGACTGGACACCAAGAGAATCCAGGTACTGGTTATACATTGATGGGTGAAGTGACAGAACAGATAGATTTAGTAAAAATCTGTGAAGCTATTGGAGTTAAACATATTGAAGTTATTAATCCATTAGACTTAAAAGAAACTGAAAAAGCTATAGATAAGGCGATTAATACTGATGAACCTGTAGTTATTATAACTAAGTGGCCATGTGTTCTTAAAAAGTCACCAAAAGAAGAAATTGAAGAATATGGATTAGATCAGAGAAAAATATGTACAGTTGAATCAGACAAGTGTAAGCAATGTAAACTTTGCCTAAAAGTAGGATGTCCTGCTATATCATTTGAAGAAGGCATTGGAGCAATTATTGATGATACAATGTGTGTAGGCTGTGATGTATGTCTTCAAGTATGTCCATTCAATGCAATAGTAAAGGTGGGTGAGTAATATGTCAGAAACTAAGAACATATTGTTAGTTGGAGTTGGTGGACAAGGTATAATTCTTGCAAGTAAAGTGCTTTCTAAAGGTTTGGTTGATGCTGGTTTCGATGTGAAAATGTCAGAAGTTCACGGTATGGCACAAAGAGGAGGTAGTGTTACTACTCAAGTTCGTTACGGTGAGAAGGTGTATTCTCCTATAATTGGAAAAGGTCAGGCTGATATTCTAGTAGCTTTTGAAAAAATGGAAGCTATGAGATGGATTGAATACCTTAAACCAAATGGAAAGCTTGTTATAAATAATTATTCTATTCCTTCAGTACCAGTATTAACAGGTCAAGTTAAATATCCTGAGAATATTATTGAGGAATTAAAAGAAAAAGTAGATACAACTGTAATAGATGCAGCAAATGCAGCTAGAGAGTTAGGGAATATTAGAACTCAAAATATAATTATGTTAGGCGCTTTAGTAAAAGCACTGAATATTACCGAAGTAAATTGGGAAGAAGCAATTAAAGAAACAGTTAAAGAGAAATATATAGATATAAACTTAAAAGCGTTTAAGAGGGGTATGGAGTTAGTTTAGGGTAGGTGTCATCCTACCCTTTTATTTTTTTAGTTTGTTATATTAGTAAAATAGAGAGAAATTTAATGCATAAAAGAGAAAATACATATTATTTAAAAATAATTAGTTATTTTGAGTATAAAATTAGATTGAAGTGAAATAATAAATATGCTATATTACTACTTGCCGTTGCGAAAGCACGGATAATTGAGGGCAGATAAGAATGAAAAAAAGTTCTTGACATGACAAAAT
>NZ_JXLL01000014.1 GCF_001316435.1 Caloranaerobacter sp. TR13 | reverse complement strand
TACTGGGTACTAGGTGCTGGGTACTAGAGTTGACAGGGAACAGAGAACAGGCGACAAAGGGCAGGATAATAAATGTAAAATTAAAAATGTAAAATGTAAAATTAATTTTGTTTGATAGAAAAAGCGAAAAGCGAAAGGCTAATAGCAAAAAAACAATATAAATGAGGTGAAATTATGGATAAAAATGAATTAAGAAAAAAAATACTTAACAAAAGAAAAGAACTTTCTAATAAAGATATAGTCAACCTGAGTAATAAAATAATAGATTTATTAATAAATACAACACTTTACAAAAATGCTAATTATATTATGGCTTATATTGATTTTAGAAACGAAGTAAAAACAGAAAAATTAATCAAAAAATCTTTAGAAATCGGCAAAAAAATTATTATTCCTATAAGTTTAACAGAATCTAAAGAATTGCTTCTTTCAGAGTTAAAAGATTATGACAACGAGCTTACAACCGGTGCATACGGCATATTAGAACCTAAAAAAGAGTTCATAAGAAAAGTTTCACCGCAAATTTTAGATTTGATTATCGTTCCAGGAGTCGTATTTGATAAAAGAGGTTATAGAATAGGTTATGGTGGAGGCTATTATGACAAATTTTTACTTAATATAAGTAAATCAGTACCAAAAGTAGCTCTAGCATTTGATTTTCAAATTGTTGAAAAAATAAACCAAGAAAAACATGATATTCCTGTAGATTATATAATAACAGAAAAAAGTATTGTAAAGTGTTTAAAAGACTGAGGAAATCCCTCAGTCTTAATCATATTCTCTATTTATATTAGCATATTTATCAAGTTTTTTCTGCACTAAATAGTTTACAGTGCCAACTGGATATCTTCCCTTATCATCTATTTCGCCAGCTGGAACACCAGTTAAAATTTCTATACCTTCTTCAATAGTTTTTACAGCATAGATTGTGAACTTTCCTTCTTCAACTGCTTGAATTACCTCATCGCTTAACATAAGATTTTTAATGTTTTGATAGGGAATTATAACTCCTTCTCCACCTTTAAAACCCTTGCTTTTGCAAACTTTGTAAAAACCTTCAATTTTTTCATTTACTCCTCCTATTGGTTGTATCATCCCCTTCTGATTTACAGAACCTGTAACAGCTATTGCCTGATTTATTGGTAAATCTGAAAGACTAGATAATAATGCATATAGCTCAGTACTTGAAGCACTATCACCATCTATAAATTCATAAGACTGCTCAAATGTTATACTTGCAGTTAAAGATAAAGGGGTTTCTCTTGCATATTTTTCACCAAGATATCCACTTAAAATTAAAACTCCTTTATCATGTATGCTTCCACTTTTTTGTACTTCTCTTTCTATATTTATTATTCCTTCTTTTCCGACAAATGTTGAGACTGTTATCTTATTTGGTCTACCAAAAGAATATTGACCTGAATCCATAACAGCTAAACCATTTATTTCTCCAACTTTCCATCCTGATGTTTCTATAATCAATGTGCCATCTTTAAACAGTTCCTGTAGTTTTTCTTCATATTTATTATTCCTGTGTATCTTTTCTTCTATCGCTTTTACTATATGCTTATCTGTAACTACTGAATCCCCCATAGTCTCAGCCCAAGCATCAGCTTCGTAAAGTAATTCAACAATTTCGTTAAATCTAGCAGTAAGTTTCCTTTGGTCTTGTGCTAATCTTGAGCAATATTCTACTACTTTACCAATAGCTGATTTATGAAAATGCCTTAAATTTTCACCTTTACAATGTGATGCTATAAATGATGCTATTTTTCTTATATTTTCTTCATTTCTTTCCATTTCAATGTCAAAATCAGCTCTTATCTTAAAAAGTTTCTTAAAATCATCATCATAATCATATAATAATTGATACGTGTAATAATCTCCAATTACAATTACCTTAACATCTAAAGGTATAGGCTCAGGTTTTAGTGTCTCTGCCACAACACTACCTTTTATAATATTCTCTATTTTTATTTCCTCACTAATTAATGATCTTTTAAGTCCATCCCATGCAAATGGATTAGTTAATATATCTTTTGCTTGTATTATTAAATAACCTCCATTTGCTTCATGTATAGCTCCTGGTTTAATTCTTGTATGATCAGTCTTTAACATACTTGATTCATTAACATATTCTATCTTACCTAACATATTATAATAGTTAGGGTTAGCTTCTCTAATTACAGGTGCTCCTTGGCAGTTACTATTATCTATAAAAAGATTTATTTCATATCTTTTAAAAAAATCTTCTTGCTTAGATAATTTACCGATTATATCACTCAATTTATTACTTTCTTCTTTGTCTAAAAACTGACTTAAATTCTTAATTATATCATCTTCCATTTCATTTAAAAATTTTTCTATTTCTTCATTATCTTTATACTTTTTCATTAATTGGTCTAGATAAAAATCAACTGCATCAAAAGCTACTTTTTCATTAAGCTGTTTTAATCTATCTCTTAACTGTTCATCTAATTTTCTAAACTTATTAAAAATATCATATGCCTCAGCACTTAACTTACTTGAATTCTCTCTTAACTTAATTATTTCCTCTTCTGAAATATTTTCTAGTTCGTCTTCATTAATAGGTCTTCCATCTACTAGTGGTATGCTTATTAGACCATTTTCATTTTGTTTAAATATAAAACCATAATTTTTAGCTATTTCATTTAATTCATCTATTATTTCTTCAACCTTTTTCTGATAGTTATGATAAATCAAATTTTTTCTATCTTCGTATTCTCTTGATGAAAATACCTTTGGAATATCAACTCTCAATTTTGAAATAACATTTTCTACTTCTCTTTTGAAAACTATACCTTGACCTGCCTTAAGCCTTATAGCCTTAGGACATTCAGGCTTATTGAAATTATATACATAACACCAGTCATCAGGCGTCTTTCTTTTTTTTGCATAATCTTTTGCTACCGAATAAGAATAGCTATTTCTTCCAGTACCAGTAATCCCTGTTACAAATATGTTATACCCCTTTTTCTTTACAGATAGTCCGAATTTCAAGGCTTTCATCGCTCTTTCTTGACCTATAATCTCTTTCATAGGGATTATATCTTCTGTTGTTTCAAATTGAAAAATACTTAAATCACAAGAATTCTTCAATTTTTCTACTGGTACTACTAAATCTTTTCTCACAAAAATCACCTCATAGCTTTTAGTATATTAATTACACATAATAAGTCTTACTAATTTATATTCTACAAATTAAAAATGTTTCCTTTAATATAAATATCTTTTGTCATTAAATTTAACAAAAAAAAGCAACCTAAACTATAGGCTGCTTTTATATTTATTTAATTAATCCTGCTGCAACTTTAACACAATACTGATGTTTTTCATCAATCTTTCCATCTTTATGTCTTGTACTATTTAGAAAATGTATATCAAAAACTCCATTCATGTCATTACCCTTTATATAATCTAAGTTAACTCCTCCACTGTAGCCGCCACTTCTCCAAGAAGTATATACACCACCTGGAGCATTATCATTTCCTGCATGAGGCATTCCAGAAGCACTAGCTGCAATTCTTCTTCCTTTATATTCAATTATCACTGGTCTTCTAGTCCAACTAAAACGTCCTCCCCAAATTTCTATAAGCTTCTTAGTATCATCAGCTGTTAAAGTCTCAACATCTGCATGATTCGTTCCTGTAGTTCTCTTAGCCATAAATGATTTTCCTGTATAAAAATCGACTACTTTGAACTCCGCTCCTATTGGAATAAGATATTGTACGCCTTTCCACCAATCTAGATATTCACCGTACTTTTCACCCACAGTTTCCATAACGGAAACATTATAAACCGGAATAAGCAATTTGTCTCCAACATATAATACAGTTTTATCATTTGCATTATTTACTTTCATTAACTCATACATTGGAATACCATATTTTTGACTAATTTTCCAGAAATCATCTCCTGGTTGTACAATATGCGTCGTATATGTTTTTGTAGTTTTAGTTTCAAAATTAATACTACTTTGACTTTTGCTAGCATTAGTACTAGTATTATTTGTATTACTATCAGTATTAGTACTACTATTAGTATTAATAGGTATCCTTAATTTATCTCCAGGATATATTATTGATGAACTATTTAAACCATTTATTTTTAATAGCTCGTCTAATTTTACACCAAATTTTTTACTAATAAGATAAGGAGTATCACCTTTTTTAACTACATAGTAAAAAAAATCTTCACTTTCTGGAATGTTTAGCTTGTCCCCAACGTATAATATGGTATTTTCATTTGCATTGTTTACTTTCATTAGAGTTCCTATACTTATCCCATATTTCTGACTGATTTTCCAATAGGTATCTCCCGGTTTAACCTCATATGTCCAAGCAAAAACACTTGATGAAGTACCAATAATTGTTACTGCTAAAGTTCCTGCTAAAATTTTTCTTATGTTTTTCATAGTAAACCTCCTCCTATATTTATTTTAATATAAATTATTCATAATTTTTAGTATTTCCTTTATGTAATTTATGGATAAAAAACCAAAATCATCAGCATACAGCTGATGATTAATCAATATATTCCGTTTCTAATTTAATTTTATTAGGTAATTTATTTAGCTCAGTTTTAACTATAATTGTAGGATATGTAATGACTTGAGCAACTAATTCATTTGGTTTAGGATCTTTGTACTCAGCATAAACTATCAAATCAAAATTGTCTTTACTTTTTACTTTTTCAATTCTGTCTATATTAACAGTATACCCGGCTGTTTTCTTCTCTCCTCTAGTAACTATTACATATACTTCGTTTTCTATCTTACATGCTAATGCTCTTTCTTCTGACATATATCTAGGAAGCAATTCTTGTATTTTTTTCGGTACTTCGTTTTTATTCAAAATTTCAAACTTCACCGTTTTACCACCCTCATTTTTTAGTAGTTTAGGAATAAATATGATTCCCAAAATTACAATTACTACTATAAGCAAAATCCATAACTTCCTATTCACAAAATACCCCCTTTATATATAAATAATGCTTATCTACACCAAAAATAGTATTTTCTCTATATCTTATTCTAACATATATAAATTTATGCTTAGTACAATAGTACTATTTAAAATATGACAGGCTTTTCACCTGTCATATTTTTTTAATTACAAATAATTCATCTAACATAACCCAATTTTGAGGGAATGATAAACCTAAAAGCCAATAGCTTACTCCTCTTAAATTATATCTATACACTAGTTTGAATTTAGCTTCTATGCTTCTTGCATCTTCAAACCATACGATATGCTTATTTCTCTCTTCATCAATATAATTAAAATACGGTGCTTGTGACTCTTTGTCATACTCAATTTTAGCACCATATTTTGCAGCAATCTTCAAAGCAGTCTGTGGACTAACTCTTTTTGCCCATTCTCCTTTAGGCATATACGGCAGCGTCCAATCGTAACCATATAACGGTATTCCTATCATAATCTTTCTACTAGGTATAACTGTTAGTGCATAATCTAACACCTTCTTTACTTGTTTTATAGGAGCTACTGCCATTGGTGGTCCACCAGACCATCCCCATTCGTATGTCATTAAAATTACAAAATCAACTATTTCTCCATGTGCTTTATAATCATGTGCTCCATGCCATGCTCCTTTTCTAATATCATAAGTTTTTGGTGCTAACGCTGTAGATACAGGATATCCTAAAGGCTTAAGCCTATCTACTACTTTTCTTAAGAAATTATTATACAAATCTCTATCTGCTGGTGGTATTCTTTCAAAATCAATATTCAATCCTTTATAACCCTTATTTTTCATAGTTTTAATAATATTGTCTATTAGTGTGTTTTGTATTTTTTCATCTGTTAAGATTGTATGAGCTAATTTAGTATCAAAATTACCTCCTCTAAAGTTTGTAACAACTAAAAGAGGTGCAATATCATATTTTTTTGATTCTTCCAATATTACCTCATCTTTTATTGGATTAAGTGTTCCATCTGCATTAACTTGATAACTAAAAGGGCTAATATAAGTTAAAAACTCTCCAACCTCTTGAACTGTATTTTTCTCTTTCTCAGCAGTTGTTGGTTCAATATAACCATTTACTTCAATTACCCCATACTTTTTAGTTTTACTCGGTATTATTAAGATCATGCCTGGATAAATAAAATTAGGGCTTGGTAAATTATTCGCTTCTATAATACTGTCAACAGTTACACCAAATTTTCTACTAATTGTCCATACTGTATCCCCTGGTTTTACAACATATCTAGTATAAGTTTTTGGTATTACTAACGCCTGACCTTCAATTAAATACGGTAAATCTTGCAGCTGATTAGCTTCTATAATACTTTCAGGAGTTGTCCCGTACTTTCTTGCTATTGACCATACTGAATCACCAGGTTTAACAACGTGTATTTTCATCAAAACACCTCCTTACTTTAGCTACTAATAATATATTCGTAAGGAGGTTAAAAATGGAACAAAAAAAGAGGATATGTAACTATCCTCTTTTTCTTGATATGACTTTTTTAACAGCCTCTATTATATTTTCAGGTGTCAATCCATATTTAACTAATAGCTCATCACCATTACCTGATTCTCCAAATGTATCCTTAATTCCTACTTTTTCTACTGGTACAGGATAATTTTCTACTAATACTTCAGAAACTGCACTACCTAAACCACCAATTATATTATGTTCTTCTGCTGTAACAATAGCACCTGTATCTTGTGCTGCCTTCACAATAATATCTTTATCTATTGGCTTTAAAGTATGAATATTTATCACTCTAACTCTAATTCCTTCTTCTGCTAATTTCTTACTTGCTTCTAAAGCAGCTGATACCATCACACCAGTTGCAATAATTGTCGCATCAGTTCCATCTTCTAACATTATACCTTTACCAATTTCAAACTTATAATCTTCTTCATTAAATATTACAGGTACTTTACTTCTACCTAATCTTATATAAACTGGTCCATTATACTTAGCAGCTTCTAATACTGCTGCTTTTGCCTCAACACCGTCAGCAGGATTTATAACAACCATATTAGGTACTGTTCTCATCAAGCTTAAATCTTCAACTGATTGATGTGAAGCCCCATCTTCTCCTACTGTTATTCCAGCATGAGTTGCTGCTATCTTAACATTTAATTTAGGATAAGCAACTGAGTTTCTTATTATCTCATATGCTCTTCCAGTAGCAAACATAGCAAACGAACTAGCAAAAGGTATTTTACCTGCCGCTGCTAACCCAGCAGCTGTTCCTATTAAGTTCTGTTCAGCTATTCCAACATTTATAAATCTTTCAGGAAATTCTTCTTTAAACCAGTTAGTTCTAGTAGATTTTGATAAGTCTGCATCTAATACAACAATATCTTTATTAACTTTTCCTAACTCTTTCAGTGCTTCACCATAAGCATCTCTAGTTGCCATTTTCTTACTCATTACATTTCACCTCCAAGTTCAGCTAGTGCCTTTTCTGTTTCTTCATCATTAGGTGTAGTACCATGCCAGCCTACCTTGTTTTCCATAAATGAAACGCCTTTTCCTTTAACTGTCTTAGCAATGATTATTGTTGGCTTATCTTTAGTTGCTTTAGCTTTATCTAAAGCTTCGAATATTTCTTCAAAATTATGTCCATCTATCTTTATTACATTCCAACCAAAAGCTTCCCATTTTTTGTCTATAGGCTCTATATTCATAACTTCTTTATTTTCACCATCTATTTGAAGCCCATTATGGTCCAAGAAAACAGTTAAATTGTCTAATTTATAGTGCGCAGCAAACATAGCCGCTTCCCAAATTATTCCCTCTTGGACTTCACCATCACCTAATAGAGCATAAACCCTATAATCTTTATTACTTAATTTAGCTGCTAAAGCCATTCCATTTGCTGCTGCTAATCCCTGGCCTAGAGAACCTGTTGACATATCAACCCCAGGAGTTCCTTTCATATCAGGATGACCTTGAAGCATTTGACCTGTTTTTCTAAGTTTCATTAGTTCTTCTTTAGCAAAATACCCTTTTTCTGCTAAAGCTGCATATAATACAGGGGCTGCATGTCCTTTTGACAATACAAACCTATCCCTATCTTCCCATTTAGGCTGTTTAGGGTCAATTCTCATTTCTTTAAAATATAAAGCGGTAATAATTTCACATGCTGAAAGAGAACCACCAGGATGTCCTGAGCCTGATTCGTTTAACATTTTAATGATATTTTTTCTTAATGTTGTAGCAATTTTCTTAAACTCAGTATGTTTTTCCATACAATTTACCTCCTTATCCAGTAGTTTTTATTTCTTTAAAGCCTTCTCCTAGCACCTCATATATATCTGCTACCATTACAAAGGCATTCTTATCTATTTGATGAACTATTTCTTTTAATTTAGTAACTTGAGATCTATTCACCACACATAATAATACATCTCTATCTTTACCAGTATACATACCTCTTCCTTTAAGAACTGTAACACCTCTATTTAATTTTTCAAGTATAGTATTTCCAATTTTATCAGGATACTGCGAAATAATAAAGAAAGCTTTGGCATATCCTAATCCCTCTAATATTAAGTCTATTACTTTTACAATAATGTATAATGCTATTACAGAATATAATGAAGTTTCTAGTTTCTTATCAACTATACCAGCAATAGCTACAACACACAAGTCTATACTCATCATAAAAGTAGCAGTACTAAAACCAGGGAAGTATTTATTAAGAATTGCACCAGCTAAATCAGTTCCCCCTGTAGTACCGCCAAATCTAAAAACTATGCCTAAACCTATTCCCATCAATACTCCACCAAATATTGCAGCCAATAATAATTCATTTACTAAGTTTCCGTTTGGCAGTATTCTAATAAAAAATGATAGAGCAAATGTACCATATAAAGTCTTAGCACCAAAAGCCTTTCCTAAAACTATAAGTCCAAAAATAAATAAAGGTATATTTATAATTAAGTTTGTAATATCAACATCTATACCAATAATTTTCTTTATTACAATAGCTAAACCAGTTACCCCACCTGGTGCTATAGTATTAGGTTCTAAAAACAAGTTTAAAGATAGTGCCATAATTATTGTACCAATTGTTATACCTATATATTCAACTATATACCTATACCAATTCTTCTTGATATTTTCCATAAATAACCTCCTCCCTATTTTTTGTCTATTCCACGATGTCATCTTTCGAAAATAGTACCAGCATTGCAAATAAAGGTAATACCATTTGTCTTTTATATCTGGAAGGTTCTTTCAATAGTCTGTATAACCATTCTAGTCCTAGTGTCTGAAAAATTCTAGGAGCTCTTTTAACATTACCTGCTAAAATATCCAGAGTACCTCCGTTTCCTATTATAACTTTACAATTCAATTTATCTTTATTTTCATGAATCCATCTTTCCTGTCTAGGCGCTCCAAATCCAACAAAAAGAATATCAGGTTTAGCATCATTGATTTTCTTAATAACTTCATTTTCTTCTTTATGGGCTTTATACCCAATATGCGTTCCTTTAAAATATCCATGATGGAAACCTGCTATTTTAACATTATTATATCTTTGTTTTATATTTTCACAAGCCTTAAGCGCAACCCCTTGTTTGCCCCCAAGCAAAAATAAACTTAATCCTTCTTTATTAGCCATCTCTATTATTTTTATAGAAAGGTCATATCCAGTTACTCTCTCTTTAAGAGGCTTTTTCTTTATTCTTGATGCATAAACTAACCCTATGCCATCTGGTATAACCAAGTCTCCATCATTTAATAGAGCCTTTAATTCTTCATCTTTTCTTGCTGCCATTACAATTTCGGTATTCGGAGTATATATAACATTTGTTTTATTGCTTTTTACAAATTCATGCACCTTATCTATAGCAGAATCTAAAGTTACTTTATCTATTCTTATACCCATTATTTTAATAGTGTCCTTCACTATTTCACCTACTTTTTTAATAATTCTAAAGCCATAGCTATATTATCTTTTGCCCTTTTTTCAAGTAAATATTTTACCTCTGTAAGTAATTTATTGTACTCATTTCTCTTTCTCCATACTTTTTCAATCTGCGTACATAAATCAACAATCTCAAGCGAATCTACATTGCATCTAGTATCAACATTAATCATGTCTAAAAAACCTTCAACTTTAGGGTCGTATATTAAACCAACCATTGGAACTGCTTGTGTAGCAGCATATATAAGTGAATGTAATCTCATAGCAATAATCATATCTAAATGCTTGATTATCCCCATTATGTCTTCAACATTATAACTGTTCTTTAATATATAGCAATCTGCCTTAGTATTTTTCTTAATCTCTTGACTTATTTTTAAATCTTCAGGATAATGCATTGGAATAAGCAAAAATCTCATACCATAACTGTTACTTAAAAAGTCCAATGTTTTAGATAAAGTCTCTTTTAGTTTGTCTGAATTTTTCCACTCTCTGACTGCTAATCCAACCAAAGGTTTATCATAAGGTATTTCCTCTTTTATAAATATTTCTTTTACTCTACTTTCATCTGATGCTTCCAAAGTAAAAACTGGATCAGCTGTCACGAATATATTAGCAATGTTGACACCTATATTTTTTAATGTCTCTTTTGAATTAGAGTCTCTTAAAGTTATCATATCCACTTTATTTAGTATAATTCTAGTCAGCAGCCTGTTCAACCTTTTATTTATTGGTCCAATACCATTAGCATAGATCATTACAGGCTTTTTGAATAATTTTGCTAAAAAAATAATAAATAGATAGTAAATTATAGACCTAGTACTTGTAACATCTTGTAATAAACTGCCACCACCACTAATCAACATATCAATATTACGCATCTCTAAAAGCATATCAATTATATTAAATCTATTTATTGCCTTTACATCATAAATTTTTTGTGTGCTTGATGGATTCTTTGATAATACAACAATATCAATATTCTTACTAGTACACTTAAATTCTTTAACAATAGCTTTTAAAATTGCATCATCTCCACTATTATTAAACCCATAATATCCAGAAATCAAAACCCTTTTTCTCTTTTTCATAGATATACTCCCTTATCTATATTGTCAAGATTTGTCTTTTTTCTTTCATCCTTAGACAATCTAACAGCAACCAATATAAAAGATATTAACGTCCAAAATGTTATTATTATTCTTGGTAAATACAATACATTTTCAAATAAACCATGAAATAAAACAGATGATAGGCCTGCCAATGCACCTGCAGTTATAGTCTTTAAATATCTATCATTATTTTTCATCAAAGTTATTATAGCATATTTGTAAATTATAAAAATGAATAATATAAATAAGACAAATCCGCCTATCCCCATTTCAGCTAAGGTTTCAAGATACATATTATGAGCATGATATACATTCATAGTCCTTATATATTTTACAAATGTCTCTCTAAAAGGAATATAACCAAAACCAACTCCAGTCATCCAATTATCTCTAATAATATCTAATGTTATTGTCCATACCTTTATTCTATAAGCATTTGATGAATCACTTAAATTCCCAATAGTTGTAATCCTATGAATTACAGAAGATGGCATTATAAAAATTGCCAAAACTCCAGCAGGTATTAATGATAATAATAATCTTTTTTCTACTAAAACAACAAATATCAATAAACCAAAAGCAAATCCTAGCCATCCACCTCTAGAAAATGTTAATATCAATGTTCCAATTAGAATCAAACTACTCAATAAAAAAATCAATTTTTTCAAAAGCTTTTTTGTAAACCAAAATAAAGATATTGAAATAGGAATTGACATTATTAGATACTCTGCTAATATATTAGGATTACCAAAAACTGAAAATACTCTTGTATTTATATCAGGATTAATAGAAACATCAACCCATGCTCTATCTAGCTTAATACCAGTTTTATATTGATACAAACCATATATAGCTACTAAAACAGTAGTAAAGACAAATAAAGTTAAAATAGAATTTAATTGCTTTTTATTTTCAATACTATTAACTACTACAATAAGAAACCCTAAAGAGCTAAAATGTATCACTAAATCTCTAAAGCTACCCTCTGGATTATAAGAAGTTAAGGTAGATATTAACATTGCAAGTGCTAAAGCAAAAATAAACGCACCTAATACACTTTTTTTCAAATCTCGCTTAACTATAAATATTTGTCTGAATATAAAGACCATAAATAAACATATTAAATATACCAGTGAATAAGCTTTAGGTACAAAAGGTAATATAAAAATGGCTAGGCCTATTCCAATTTTTATATCAATTATTGATAGCAATATAGCAATAAGCCCGGCCAATGCTTTTACCACCATTTTTCCCCTCCATTATCTTCATCTAAAGTAAATATATAAGTAATAATTCTAATAAAATAGCTATTTTTAATTATAATTTGTAAATCTAGATTTAAGTTTTTAAAACACTTACTGCAAATTTTTGCAAGCACCCTATAAATAAAACTTTTTTCAAAACTTTTAGTAAAAAAGATATTAAGTTTTCTAAGTAAATTATTAATTATATCAACAATTGTATAATATAGTCTGCATAAAAAACTGCTTTCTAATATTGTACTTTCATGCGTTAAAAAAGCTACTAATAAAGAACCTCTTGATAACCTCTTAAAAGTACCTTTAATCTTTATATGAATTTTGTTTAACAAACTATATTCATAAAAGTTATTAACTTTTTCCCAAACTTTAGATAAAACAGTAAATGTGTAGCTAGCATACACAATATCATCTCCTACTAATCTACTTTAGTTTCAACCCCTAACACAGTAGCAAAAACAGCAATGTTTTTATTTTTTAATCTAAATTGAGTTCCTATTCTTGTATGTTCCCCACCTATAATAATAACTTGATCTGTTATAATAGCATCTGCTTCAACAACTAAATTAACAACATATTTACCAGGCACCTCAGCCATAACTATTCTACCATCACTTGTAGGTACTGCTTTTTTGTAGCTCTCAACTTTTTTATCGACTATCTTACCAAAAATTTGACCCCTATCATAGTGATATAATAATGCGCCTTCCTCTATTCCATCTACTGTAGGTTTTCTTACATTACTTATTTCAAGCTTAACTAAAACTTTTTGACCTTCTACTACTATATTGGGTTTAGATTTAAAAAGCTTATATCCTCCTCCTACTACTAAAAGTGCAAATATTAATAAAACAGTTAAATCAATTATATTTATTAATCCAAAAATTCTACCTTTACTATCGATAATTTTCATTTTAAAACCTCCTACCTAAAATTTCTTGATATATTTTTATATGGTCATTAGTCATTTTCTCTAATGAAAATCTCTCAACAACATTTTTATAAAGGTTTTCTCCTAATTCTTCAATTCTACTTCTATTATCCAAAAGAAAATTTATATAATTGCTTAAAGATGAAATATCTCCTACTTGAAACAAATAACCATTAACATCATCTATTACTAAGTCTCCTAACCCTCCGACATTAGTACATAAAATCGGTTTTCTCATTCTAGCACCTTCAAGTACAACATATGGAAAACTCTCGCTCTTCGAAGTTAAAACATTAATATCAATAGCATTAAAAAATGAATATGGTTCTTTGACAAAACCTAAAAAGTAGATACTTTCCTGTAGTCCATGTTCATTAACTAATTGAGAGAGTCTTTTTTCTTCTGGTCCTGAACCAGCTATTAAAAAAATTACATCATCTCTAGTCTCTAACACCCTTATAGCAGCTTTAACAAAGGTCTCTTGATCTTTTACCGTTTCAAGCCTACCCATTATTCCAACTATTTTCTTATCCTTTGGGTCTATTCCAAAACTTTTTAAAAATAATTCCTTAGGTGTAATTTTAATATCGTTATTAAAGTCTATTCCGTTATATACTGTAAAAATTTTATTTGTATTAAACCCTCTATCTACAAGCATCTTTTTAAAATTGGTAGAAATAGCTATATAATAATCAAAAAACCTTAATGCTAGAGAATTTATAGTTGTATACACTATCTGCTTATATAAATTATCCTTAAAATCAAGCCTATAATCACTGTGTATAGTTGTAATAAAAGGCTTTCTAACCATTTTCTTTAATATCATACCAACAAAATTTGCTCTGGCTCCATGACAATGTATGATATCATAATCATAATTTATAATAATATCCCTTAACCTTTTAATAACTGACAAATCATATCTTTTTTTCTGCTTAAAAACCTCTATATCTATACCTAAAGATTTTCCTTCATAATAAAATTCATCTTCCAGAAAACAAATCAATTTTACGTCTATCTTTTTATTTAGTTCTTTAACCAAAGATAATACGTGTGTTTTTGCTCCGCCAGTATCACCGCCACTTATCAAATGAAGTACTTTCATATACCAGTAGCTCTCTATGAGAGCTTCCTCCTTTCAGGTAATGTCTCAAATATCTATATTATTATAACACAATAGCATAGCACTTTCTATTATTAACTTAACCTGCAATTTTTCATATTAAAAGAGCTGCATACTCCACAGCTCCTAATTTACAGTCTAACATCCATTTAAAAAATTTATTTTATCTCATATTCACCTCTAACCATGAATATAGCATACTCATCTACATAGACTCCTCTTCCATCATCTCTTGGAATTATCAAAAGATGATTTGGTGGAATATTCTGATCCATTTTTATATCTACTGCTCCAGTAACATCAGACAGCCCACCTAATTCTCCAGCTATAGCTTTAGCTTTTCCACCTCTTAAAATAATTTCGGTTCCTGCTTTACCTATAAGTTTTTGGCCATTTCTTAATTCAACAACTTCTAACTTCGGAATTGCTATATTTTTATTTTCTTCTAATTGAGATAATCTTTTCTTCAACTCTTGATTTTCTTGAATTAAAGCTTGTACATTTGTAGTATTTAGGTTTACTCTTTCATAAACTTCTTTAATTTTCTGGTCTATATAAAATTTAATTTGCTCAATACGTTTCTCAACATAACTCTGTGTAACTAAAGGATCTTCTAACGATCCTGGTTCATTCAATGCAGCTTTTCCTATTCCAACAAATACAAAAAAAGCTGTTCCAACAGTTATTGCGTATATTAAAGTTTTTCTCCTCTTTATTTTTTGCAGCATTAAAATCCCTCCCTTATTATACATTCGACTATTTTTTCAAGAATCCTGTCATAATATATTTTATTTTTCAATTTCCCAGGAAATATTGTCGATAATTAAAAAAAGCGACCAAAAGTCGCTTATTTACAATTCTAAAAATCAATCAGTCCTAAACTGATTTTTAAACATTCATTAACTCTTTCCATCATATCTTCATCAAAAAAACCAACTTTTTCTCTAAGCCTTTTCTTGTCAATTGTTCTAATTTGTTCTAATAAGACTACTGAATCTTTGGGAAGTCCAAAATCTGTAGCACTGATTTCTATATGAGTTGGTAACTTGGCTTTATTGATTTGAGAAGTTATTGCTGCCACTATAACAGTAGGGCTATACTTATTGCCTATATCATTTTGAATAACCAAAACAGGCCTTACCCCTCCCTGCTCTGAACCGATAACAGGGCTAAGGTCAGCATAATATATATCTCCTCTCTTTACAATCATTCTATTCACTTCCTGTCAATTTAGCCTCATAATTAAACAACTCTCTAACATCTTCTTCAAAGCCAACTTCAGCTAAATTTAAGTTAATATGACTCATTTCCATGTACCCTGATTTAAGTTTTTCTCTTATCTCCATTTTTTTCCTTTCTCTAATGTAAAGTCTCATGGCCTCCCTTATAAACTCACTTCTATTTTTTTTCTCTATTGAAATAATACCATCAATTTCCTCTAACAAGCTATTAGGTAAACTTATCATAATTCTTTTTGTTTCGGCCATTTGAGCACCTCCATACCTAGGGACCTCTATATTCATCTGTCTTCTAAAGTATCTATATTTTAATATATTCTTATATAAAGCAACATATACTAGATTATATATTATTATTTATAAAAGTGTCAATAAAACTATATAGCAAGTTAACAATATTTTGTTAACTCAAGTTATAGACAAAATAAAACTACATAATTGAAAATAAAATCTAGTATTACAAAACTTTAATGAAAAACTTGATGATGAATCTATAACAAATAATCAATTACTTCTACTATTTCCCCATTTTTTAAATAAACTCTAGGAACTCTTCTACTTACCATACATATTATCTCATAGTTTATTGTACCAAGTTTTCTAGCTACTTCATCAATGTGCAGAGAATTTATACCGTCACCAAATAGTACTACTTCATCTCCTATATTTACATCATCCACTTCAGTTAAGTCTATCATACATTGGTCCATACATATTCTACCAATAACTTTAACTTTTTTATCTTTCACCACAACTTCTGCTTTTCCTGTAAGAATTCTAGTAAACCCATCAGCATATCCTATTGGCAATGTTCCTATCTTAGATTCATTTTCTGTAACATAAGTAAGCCCATAACTAATACCTGTTCCCTTAGGTACTGTTTTTAAATTTGATATTTTTGCTTTTAAAGTCATAGCAGGTTTCAGTTGAACATTTGATTTATTAACATCATCCGATGGATAAAGCCCATATAACATAATTCCTGCTCTAACCATATCAAGATTATACTCTGGTAAATCTATTATTGCTGCACTATTTGATACATGTTTAATAGGTATTTTTATCCCAATATCCTCTAATTCTTCAATCAATTTCTGGAACTTATTAAACTGTTCTCTTGTAAATGTTTTATCTTTTCCATCAGCAACTGCAAAATGTGTAAAAATGCCTTCTACTTGGATATGCGGAAGTTTACAGATTTCACTAATCTGTTTTATTGTATTATCCTTAACCTGAAAACCTAATCTACTCATGCCAGTGTCAATTTTAATATGAATTATACCGGTTTTACCTAATTTTTCAGCTGCTTTGGAAAATGCTATTGCGTGTTCATAAGTATAAATTGTCTGAGTTATATCATAATCAATAACTTTTTCAAATTGATATTCAGGAGTATAGCCTAATATAAGTATAGGAACTTCAAATCCAGAATTTCTCAACTCCATAGCTTCTGATAATGTAGCTACAGCTAATCTATCAGCACCATTATTAAGAAAAGTTTCTGCCACTTTAATAGCTCCGTGTCCATAAGCATCTGCTTTAACTACTGCAGTTATTAAAGTCCCCTCTTTAACTACTCTTTTTACTTCCCTTATATTATGTGCTAAGTTATCTAAGTTAATCTCAGCCCATACTGGTCTTATGTTAGTTAAGGATGACATCCATTGCTCCCCCTTTGTCTTCGTGCTTAACTAAATCTTTTTCTCGAAGTTTGTAGAATTTTATAAATTTATAGAAAATTCTTATTAAATTCCTCTAATTAAATTTTATCACTTTTATCAATTTTTCAAAGCATAAACTTCAAATTTTTCATCTTTTATATCAAAGTTATATAAAAAATCTGAATAATAAATCTCAGTCGTAATATTTTTATCTTTGTCCAGTATGTATAATTTATATGGTAAGTAAGTCTTTTTATCTACCCATAGTTTTTGATACATTCTGTATTTATTATTACCTGGAATCATAGTTGTAATTATTAAATAATCATTATTATCTATCTTTTCTGATTCAAGATTAGCCATTTCTGTTGTGTTAAGATTTTTTAAAAAGTAGCCTACAAACATATTTTCATTCGGGGAATCTTTATAGTCTCTTATCAGTATAGATTGCTCTATTTGAGGATGATAAATCCAAGCCTGTTCTCCATTGTATATTGTTGTTATTCCTTTGCTTTCTTCAGGTTCTATTATTTGTATTATGTACTTATTTGGTCTCTTAAAAATTTGTTTTGCCTTATATTTTTTTGGTTCTTTACCTCCATTAATTATTATTTTAGCAACACAACTATAACTTTCCATTCTGTTATACTTCTTTTGTATTTGATAAAAGATTTCTTCATCTGTCATTTCACTACAAGCAGTTAAAAACAAAACAATTGATAGTAGCAATAAAACAATACGCCTCATCTCATCAACCCCAGGCAAATATTTGATAAGAAATATAATTTCCTTATGAATTATAAATTAAAGACTTTATAGAATAAGGAATATGTTCTAAAACATCTGTAGCAATTAAACCATATTCACCTTTTTCATACTTAGCTAAATCCCCAGCCAAGCCATGTACGTAAACTCCTGCAACTGTTGCAGCTAAACATTCAATACCTTGACCTATAAAACTTGTAATTATACCTGTTAAAACATCTCCACTCCCTGCTGTTGCCATACCTGGATTGCCAGTAGTATTGATATAAATTTTACCTTCTTCACTACTGATTACTGTATTTGCTCCCTTTAAAACTGTAATAACTCCAAATTTCTCTGAAGTTAATTGCGCATACTTTACTCTATCAGATTCTATTTCTTTAATACTTATATCCAGCAATCTAGAAAGTTCTCCAGGATGAGGAGTTATAATTGTTTTTCCTTTTCTTTGTTTAAATACTTCTGTACTATTAGCCAAACAATTAATTCCATCAGCATCTAAAACAATAGTTTTCTTATAATTTAATAGCACTTGCTTAACTAGTTCAGTTCTCTCAAAATCTACTCCTAGTCCTGGCCCTATAGCTAATACATCCATATTTTCGATAGTTTTTAAAATGTATTCTAACCCTTCTATACAAAAATGTCCTTTACCATTATCTTCAACTGGAATAGTTATTACTTCTGTAGTTTTTATTTCTAGAATTTTATTTAAAGATTTTGGAGTGAATAGGTATACTAAACCACTTCCACTTCTTAAACATGCTGTCGAAGTTAAATATGCTGCTCCAGTCATACCTAAACTTCCTGCTAATATCCCTACTCTACCATATGTGCCTTTGTGAGAATAAGCTTTTCTTCTTGGAATAATTCTAGATACCCTAGCTTTATCTATTGTCATTACCTTATTTTTAACTTCTTCTTCTATTTTTATTATATCTTTATACTCTCTCTTTCCTTCTGCAACAGCAAAAGCTACAGCGTATGTATCACAATGACTTATTGAAAGTTGAATATTTTCTATACCTAATTTTCTTGCTATATTTTCTGCATTGCCTGATAAAACAATAAATGGTTTACCTAAACTGTCATGTAATACCTTAATATCAGTCCATTTATAGTTTCTGATTCCTTGACCTAATGCTTTACTAACTGCCTCTTTTCCCGCAAACATACCTGCTATTGTTTTTATATTCATATTTCTTTTTATAAAGTAATCTCTCTCTTCTTCACAAAATATTCTTTCTATAAATTTTTCATTCTTTATAGCTTTTTCTATTCTATCTATCTCTATTATATCTATTCCATTACCTTTAATCATTATTCCATCCCCTTAAAATTTATTTAAACCGAAGATTTTATTCTTATTGAAAGAAGCGGCCTAAGCCGCTTTAAATTTATTTAAATATATCCAATATACCTTTATCCAACGGAATATTAAACAATTTTGCCATTACTTTTACAAATTCTAATAAAAAATAAAATACAGATGCCATGAAAATCGCTACTGTCACTAACTTAATAGCGTCTTTCATTTTCTGGCTCATGCTATAATCTTTTTTAAACATAGAAATAATAAAACTTATTAAATGAGTAAAAATACTAAAAAATATTTCTAAGCCACTTGCCAATATTAAAATCAGCATAACAAATTTCATAAATATATACTTCCTTTCTTAACAGAATATTTTATTTACTTTGCAATAATTCAGCATCCAATCGCTCCATCTCTTTACTACCCAATATTCCATGTAAAAAACTATAAGTCTTATTTATAGTTTCTTCCTTTTCATGTTTAGTTTCAATTAAATTCTTTAGTTTTTCTCTCAATTCGTCTATTTGATTATTTAGTATCTTCAGTTCTTTCTGAGTAGATTTTATATCCTTATATGCAACTTTTATAGTAGCCTTTAATAAATTTAAGTTTGCTGTTCTAATTTCTTTAGGTAGCATTTCTAATTTAAATGTGTAAGTTTCTATTTCTTCATTTATTGTAAGTATTTCACTTTGACATTCGTCTAATTTTTCTACTGCTCTACTATTGCTATTACTATTATTATTAATTTCATGTGATAGATTTAAAATCATTGCCATAAGCCTTTTCTTCTTAGTTTTTAATTGTACTAATTTTCTACTTAACTCTCTTTGCTCTTTAATTAAATCATTCAAAATATTTTTGTAATTATTGATATCTTTATTTTTGGAATTACCAAATATTTTCTTCCAATCATTATCCATCGTCAATATTGGTACTTTATTTTTAATAATTAATCCATAATCTATGTCAATATCTTTTTCAAACATATAAACTCCTCCCTGATTGATTATACAATATTTTGCCTATTTTGTTAAATAGGTTACTACTACTAAATAATTAATAATAATATATAACCTCAAAAATTAATATACTTTATTGAAGGATTTTAGTTATTTTTGAAGAAATTACTAAATAACTAAATTTTAATGATTAAATAAAAAAGGGGGATTTTCATGAAAAAACTTAAACGACTTAACTTAATCCTAGTACTTATACTTCTAGTAACTCTTATAATACCGTTTAATCTAATCAATGCTGAAGGATTTGATACAAATCCAAAAACTTACATAGTCAAGTCAGGAGATGTTCTCTGGAAAATAGCAAGAAGCTATGGATTTGATTGGAAAGAAATTGCTGAATATAATAAAATGAAAAATCCACATCTTATTTTCCCTGGACAAAAAATACTTATTCCATCAACTATTAAAAGAATTGACATTTTAACTTCTAATGATTTTCATGGAAAATTAGAAGGTGGATATGAAGCAGGTGCAGCTAAATTTGCAGCTTATATGCAATATTACAAAAATATGAACCCTGAAGGAACAGTTATATTAAATGCAGGTGACACTTTCCAAGGTACTCCAATGTCTAATCTATTGAGAGGTAAACCTGTAGTTGAAATGATGAATATGATAGGCTTTGATGCAATGACAATAGGTAACCATGAATTCGACTGGGGTATTGAAACAATATTAGATACGTTAAAAGATGCTAAATTTGATGTTATAGCTGCAAATATATATGAAAATGGAAAACCAGTTGATTGGACTAAACCATACACTATTATCGAAAAAAATAGCGTGAAAATAGGTATTATAGGTTTAGCAACTCCAGAAACTGCAATCACAGCTCACGCTGATTATGTTGGCTCATATGAATTTAAAGATCCTATAGAAATTTGTAATAAATTAATACCTGAAGTCAAAAAGCAAGGTGCTGAAATAATAATACTTCTAGGCCATATACCAGCAGTACAAGATAAAGAAACTAAAGAAATAACTGGTGAATTAGCCGATTTAGCTAAAAGCGTAACTGGAGCTGATGCAGTTATTGGGGGACATAGCCATAAGCCAGTTGCAGGTATTATAAATGGTATACCAGTTATTGAAGCTTATAAGCACGGTAGAATGATTGGACATATAACTCTATACTATGACACTAAAGCAAAGAAAGTTGTTGGTAATAATATAGAATTAGTAGAAGTAAGAAAAGGTAAACTTGATGTTGAGCCGAATGCTGAAGTTCAAGCTATGGTAGATAAATATAATGTAGAATTAAAACCTATTTTCGGAGAAGTAATAGGTAAAACTGAAACAGATATTGTAAGAGACTATAATAATGAATCAGCTATGGGTAACTGGATGACTGATGTAATGAGAGAAAAAGCTGGTGTTCAAATAGCATTTACAAATGCCGGTGGTATTAGAACTGATTTCACTGCTGGTGATATAACTGTAGGTGACATTTTCGAAGTTATGCCATTTGATAATACAATTGTTACTGGTGAAATGACTGGTGCACAAATAAAAGCTATATTAGAGCAAAGCGTTACTCTATATAAAGGAATGTTACAAATATCAGGAATGAAATTCACTTACGACTCAACTAAACCAGAAGGCGAAAGAGTAATTGATATTTATTTAGAAGATGGTACTCCTATTGAAATGGATAAAACTTACACAGTTGCAACAAATGATTTCTTAGCTGGCGGACAAGATGGATTTGTTACTTTAAAAGAAGTTAAGTGGACTAACACTTTCATACTACTAAGAGATGCTTTAATCGAAAACGTAAGAAATAATACAATAATTTCACCAAAAGTTGAAGGTAGAATTACTGATGTTAGTAAAAATGTAAGCTCAGTTATATTTGAACTACCTAAGATTGCTTAAAAGTAAGGCAGCCTAAAAAAGGCTGCCTTTACTCATCACTCTTTAATATTTCCTCTGCTAATTGCTCCATAGTAATACATCTATCCATACTTCTTTTTCTCATATATGTATATGCTTCATTTTCATTAATATTATACATCTGCATAATAATCCCTTTTGCTTTTTCTATTTTTTTTCTTGCTTTTAGCTTATTTTCTAGCTTATCTACTTTAATCTTCAATTCCTTAATCTTACTAGAATTAATAAGTGAAAACTCAACTATTTGATATAATTGTGATGGATTTATAGGTTTAGTAATATAAGCATAAATAGTCATATTATTAAGCAGCTCTATAAAATTTTTATTTGGATTTGCTGTAATAAAAATAACTGGTGATAAATCGGCATCTTCTATTATTCTAGCTGTATTATAAGCTCCTGCTCCTAGTAAATCAAAATCCATTAAAATCAGATGAGGTTTTAAACTTCTAGCTAACCTTATTGCACTCGCACCATCACTAGCTTCATAAATAGAATATCCTCTTTTTTTGAGTAGTCCACTTAGTACATTTCTAAGCTTATCGTTACTACTAACAACAATAATACTTTGCCTTATCATATTTTCACCTCATCATAATTATCGTCATTAGCCATTCGCTATTCGTTAAATGAGAACACTAAAATTTCATAAATCGCTTAACATCATCAAGCCTTTATAAATATTATATCATTTTATATTAAATAGGAGCGCAGTTGCGCTCCTTTAATTTAAAACTTTGTTAGATATTTTTCGATTTCCCATTGAGTAACACGAGTCATATACTCTTTCCATTCTAGTTTCACTGCCTCAACAAATCTATCATATATATGCTCTCCTAAAGCTTCTTTAATTGTTTCATCATTAGATAACACATTTACAGCTTCAAATATATTTGAAGGTAAACTTAATATTCCTTGTTCTTCTCTCTCTTTTTCACTCATATTATATATATTCCCATTAACTGGAGCAGGTGGCTCAATTTCTTTCTTTATTCCATCTAATCCTGCTTTCAAAATAGTAGCTAAAGCTAAATAAGGATTTGCTGAAGGGTCTGGACTTCTCAATTCTAATCTAGTAGAATTACCTCTTTTAGCTGGTATCCTAACTAGCGGACTTCTGTTGCTAGCTGACCAAGCTACATACACTGGAGCCTCATAACCTGGCACTAATCTTTTGTATGAGTTAATTGTTGGATTTGTAATTGCTGTAAAAGCTCTACTGTGCTTAATTAAACCTCCAAGAAAATTATATGCAACTTTTGATAACCCTAATTCGTTATTTTCATCATAAAATACATTTCTACCATCTAATGTTGCTAAAGACATATTTGTATGCATACCTGAACCGTTTATTCCCACTATAGGTTTTGGCATAAATGTCGCATGTAATCCATGTCTTTGTGCTATAATTCTAACTACCATTTTAAAAGTCATAATATTATCTGCCGTCATTAAAGCATCATCATACTTAAAATCAATTTCATGTTGTCCTGGAGCCACCTCATGATGTGAAGCTTCTATTTCAAATCCCATATCTTTCAATGTTAAAACCATATCTCTTCTTGCACTTTCCCCTAGATCTACAGGTGCTAAATCAAAATAGCCTGCATTATCATGTGTAATCAGTGAAGGGTTTCCCTTTTCATCAGTATAAAAGAGGAAAAACTCACATTCAGGACCTACATTAAACTTATATCCCATTTCCTCAGCTTCTCTTAATACTCTTCTTAATGCATTTCTTGGACATCCTTCAAAAGGATTTCCATTTTTATCGTAAATGTCACAAATTAACCTTGCCTCTCTTACTTGAGTAGTCCATGGAAAAACTACAAAAGTTGAAGGATCTGGTCTTAAATACATATCTGACTCTTCAATCCTTACAAATCCGTCAATTGAAGAACCATCAAACATAATCTCATTGTTCAAAGCTTTTTCTAACTGTTCTATAGTTATAGCTACACTTTTCATTACCCCAAAAATATCTGTAAATTGTAAATGTATAAACTCAACTCCTAGGTCTTTTGAAATTTTTAACACATCTTCTTTACTATATCTTCTCTTCATTTAACCCACTCCTTTGTAAAATATATTTGAATTTAAAATATTAAAGGCGTCAACAAACAAGAGGTCACTAACCTCCTATTTGTAGACGCCTTTGCCTACTAATATCAGTATATCTTTTTTAAATACGTTTTGATGTTATCAAAATATCGATACTTTGTCAACATTTATTAAAAAATTTTTCAAAGTATAATAATTATAAAATTATAGTAATTTATTTGCTATCAAATTCTCCAGTCAAAACTAGTAAAAATGTTGCAATTGGCCCTAATAGCAAGGATAGTAAAAACCAATAGAATCCTGATTTATGTTTGCTTTGTGCTAATCCTGCATTTATCAGTGCTAAAGTTCCCCATCCTACTACATATTCCTTTAATATTGGCCCTAGCCCTACTGCTTTACCAAGTAACAAATATGCAACTGCAAATAAAAAAATTGCAATTGACCATAAAAGTATATAATTCGATTTTTTCATAAAATTCCACCCCCTTATTAATCCGTAGTGCCAAAAGTTTAAGACATAATATGGATTATAAAAGATGTAACTTTATCTTTTAAGGTTTTTCTTATAATTTTTCGGACTCATCCCCGTTACTTTTTTAAAAACTCTACTAAAATAATTAGGATCACTATAGCCTATATATCTAGCTACTGCTTTAATAGACATACCTGTATCTAATTTTTTCTTAGCCTCTTCTATTCTTAGTTCAGTTAAAAAATCAATAAAATTTTTGCCCATCTCTTTTTTAAAAAGTTTACTAAAATAATAAGGACTAACTGATACTTTCTCAGCTACATCTTCTAATTTTATATCTCTATTATAGTTCTTATAAATATATTCCTTAGCTCTTTCTACAATTTCATCTGATTGGTTGCTAATCTCAATAAAATACTTATTTAATTCCTCAATTATAACCCTTTTTACATTATATGAATCTAAGTCAATTTCTTCATCTTTTGAAAATAAATCATAAAAATATACCTTGCCTCTTTTCTCAAACATTAAAAGTCTTAATATACTTACAATTTCGTATAATTTTATTGTTCTATTACTTCCTGAAGTACACATTATTTCTAATAAACTATCTAACTTTATTATTGATTCTTTGTCTCCATTAACTATTCTCTTAATCAAATTTAATATTTTTTGATATTCTTCTATTATTTCAGTCAAATCATCTTCACTTTTATCACAAAAATCACTTACAATATTTTTATTTTTTGCACTGATAATAAGTTTATTTACTTCTATGATCACTTTATTAAGACTACTTAATCCACTACCTATTTTTACACCAATTCTAATATCTATGTCATATTTTTCAATAAGTCTATTATATATTTTATTTGCTTTTTCATAAGATATTTTCTGTATTTCAATCTCACTTGTATTATCTACTTCTACTAGCACATAAATATTATTATTATATTTCGATATTATAGATTTTTCTCTGTGCTTAAAATACCTAAAAACCTCATCATAAAGCTTTGATATTATATCACTATTTATCCTAGATTCTACGCTTATCGCTAATACATAATACGAATCAAATGTCATATCTAATATATCAATTCCATTCTTTATTTTTTCTTCATATTTCAATCCATCCTCTAGAATAATAGTTATAAACTTTTCTTCAAGCATATTCTTTATATCAGATAATTCTTCTCTTAGTTTTAACTTTTCTTGCCTTTCTAGTCTCTCTTTTTCAATTTCTTTAACTATATTTTCCAAAGTCTCAATTAATTTTATCCTTCTTACTGGTTTTAAAAGATAATCATAAACACCTAAACTAAAACTTTCCTTAGCATACGCAAAATAGTCATAAGCTGACAGTATAACTATTTTTAAATTCTTGTATTTTCTTCTTATCTCTTTAGCTGCTTCTATACCATTTATTCCCGGCATCTTTATATCTAAAAACAAAATATCAGGTCTTAATTCTTCAACTAACTCTATTGCTTCCCTACCATTCTTTGCTTCTCCTACAATCTCAATATTGGAAAAATTCTTATTTATAATAAGCTTTAATCCTTCCCTCTCTATAGGCTCATCATCTGCTATTAGCAATCTATACATTTTATTCTCCCACCTTTGGTATTAGTATTCCTATAATAGCTCCTTGGTCCCTATTTTTCATGTATACTCGGCTTCTACCCTTAAAAAATATATTTAATCTCTCCTTAACATTTTTTAGACCAATTCCAGTTGTATGTCCTTTAGTTTTCTCAATATCTTTATCAAAGTCGAAACCTTTACCATTATCTCTCACTTCTATCCTGATATATTCATTTTCATTTTTTATTGATAACTCAATTGTTCCTTTATCTTCTTTACCTTCTAGTCCGTGAATAAAAGCATTTTCTACTAAAGGCTGTATTGTTAAAGCTGGAATATAATATTGTAACACGTCTTTATCAATATCTTTATAAAAATCTATCCTGTCTAAAAATCTAGTTCTCTGTATATTTACATATTCTTCAACATTTTTTAGCTCTTCATATATTCTAACACTGCTATCAATTTTTCTTAAATTGTACCTTAGAATATCAGATAGCGATTCAATTAAATCACATGTTTTTTCTCCACCTTCTAATAACGACATCTTTGCAATAACATTTAATGTATTAAATAGAAAATGAGGATTGATCTGCGACTGAAGAGCTAAAAATTGTGCTTCTTTTTCTAACTCTGCTTTTTTCTTAATTTCATCCAAAAGAAAACTGATATTGCTAATCATTTTATTAAAAGCTTTTGCCAATATACTTAGCTCATCATTACTCTCTATTTTAATAGTTCCTATGTCAAAATTCCCTTTAGAAACCTCTTTTGCTGCTTCAGTTAGTTTATTTATACTCTTAACCATATTAATAGAAAATACATAAGCAAATACTAAACTCCCCAATAGAACTATTCCTAACATAAATATCAATATATTAAACAATTTATTATTGTGTTGAATCATAATACCATAATTCTCAAATCCACTTTTCGATAGATTATAATTAATCTCTTCTAAAGCTTTGAATATATATCCATATATTTTATTTGAATTATTATAATTTTCAATGTATCTTTCATCAGCAGAGGATAACGCTATCCTAAAAGTTTCTTCACTATATTTTTCGTAACTATTTAGTAAATTCAACAAGTCTTTAGTAATCATATAATTATCTTCTGTAATATTAGTTTTTTGAAACTTTTTTATTGTCTCTCTAGCTTCATCAATAGATGAATATATTAAATCAATATAATTTGTAGATCTAGTTAATAATAACTTGTCCAGATTTTTTTTACTATCTCCTAAATAACTTTGTATTTCGTTTAACATTAACATACTTTCAATAAAACTATTATATGTTTTAGTAAGAATAGAATTAGTGTATAAAATATAGCTACTTAGACAAGTTAGAACAATAATTATTATTACATAGCTAATAATTAATTTTTTCTTAATAGAAACATAACTACTTTTCATCTAATGACCCCTTATTAATATATTTCAATTCAATGAAAATAGTATCATCTATAAATTCTTCTTCTTTAATTTTATACATAGTCTCTACGGCTTTATAACCCATTTTATACGGGTCTCTAACTACGGTTCCTTCTATTACTCCTTTTTTAATAAATCTTAACGTGCCATCTAAATCTCCCATTCCAACTATTTTAATTTTACCAACCTTGTTTTGTCTAACAATAACTTGTCCAGCCATATAAGTTGCATAAGGATCAATACATATAATTCCTTTTAATTCTCTATTATTTATAACCATATCTTCTATAACTTTGTAAGTATTAACTCGTTTTGTATCAATGTAGCGTGTATCTATAATTGATACACCATCATATCTTGAAACTTCACCATATATTCCTGTAAGCATAAAACTATTTTCCTCACTGTTCATTACGATACCTATAAGACCTTTGTTATCTATAGCTTTAATTAGCTTTTTTGCAAGCATTATTCCTGTATAATAATTATTTGTACCTATAAAGGCATCTCTTTTACTTTTTAACACATCAACATCTAAAGATATAAAAGGTATTTTTTTATCTATCGCACGATTTACAATATTTTCATATTTTTTCTCATTTAATGTATAAGAAATAATCCCATCAGGAGAAGATTCTATACCTCTATCAATTAAATCTAAGTGACTATCTATATCAAAATAATCTTCTTTTAATATACTTAACGTCACATTATATTTTTTAGCTGCTTTTTTTGCACCGTCTACTACTTTATTCCAAAACACATCATCTTCTTTTAATACAAGAATAAAATGATATTTACCTTCTTTTACAAAATCATAGTCCTGATATTTAAAAGTTAAGTAATAGCATTTTATTAAAGATGTTAAACTTACAAAACCTACCACTAATATTAAAAGTATAGAAATGATTATCAAATATCTTTTCATAACATCCTCCAGAATATATACTAAAGACCCTGAAAACTATCAGGGTCCATTGAATCACTTTATATATATTATAACACTTATTTTATTTATTTACTTTTCTTTTTAGTGTATATATCAACAAAAACTGCTACTACTAGTATAGTACCTTTTACTATTAATTGCCAGTAAGCCTCTGTATTTAATATACTCATACCATTATCAATTGAAGCCATAACTAAAGCACCTAATACTGCACCAAGTACAGTACCTTCACCACCTAATAATGAAGTACCTCCTATAACACATGAAGCAACAGCATCTAACTCAAACCCATTACCTGCATCAGTTGTTGCTGTTCCCAATCTAGCAGTTAATAACATTCCTGCTATAGAAGCCATAAGCCCTGATATTATAAATATCTGAAGTGTTCTTCTCTTAATATTAATACCAGAAAGCTTTGCTGCCTCTTTGTTACCACCTATTGCAAATACCTGTCTACCAAACCTAGTTTTTGTAGTTATAAAATTCAAAACAAGTGCAAGTGCTAATACTATCATAATAGGTACAGGTATTCCCTTATATGAATTCATAACCAAAACAAATAGCATTATGGCTATTACATATATCGCTAAATATATTAATTCTACTGCTAAAGGTTTTACTTTAAATCCAAATCTCTTTCTATCTTTTCTCTTTTTAAAAGTACTCAATATTACTACAATGCAAGCAATAATTCCAAATACAAGCCCAATAGACTTAGGTAAATATGCAGTTCCTAGAAATCTAAAAGAAGCTTGGCTTATTGGTATAGACTCTCCTCTTGTAAGTCCCATTATAGCTCCTCTATATGCAAGCATTCCTCCTAATGAAGCTATAAAAGCTGGTACTCCTGCATTAACCCAAGAACCTGTTATTGCACCTAATATTGCTCCTAATAATAATGTCAATATTACTGCTAAGAATGGATTTAACCCAACTTTATATATTAATAACGCAGCAACTCCGCCTGTTAAACCAACTAATGAACCAAGTGATAAGTCTATATGCAAATCTACTAATATCATAAACATACCCATAGCTAATACAGCCGTTACAGCCATTTGTCTAAATAAATTCGATAAATTTCTAGGTGTCAAAAATGTTCCACTCTTATCTAAAAACGTAAACAATACCCATATAGCTACAAGAGCTATTACCATTGTATATTTTCTTATATTTATATGTTTTTTTTCTTTTTTCCTTGTCAAAACATCACTCATTTTTCACTCGTCCCCTTCCCGTTGCATAATACATTATCTCTTCTTGTGTAACATTTTCATTATCAAGTTCTCCCTTAATCTCACCTTCATGCATTACTAATATTCTATCGGACATTCCTAATATTTCTGGAAGCTCTGATGAAATCATAACTACAGCTACACCTTTTTCAACTAATTTATTCATAATATTATATATTTCATACTTAGCACCTACATCTATTCCTCTTGTAGGTTCATCTAAAAACAATATTTTAGGATTAGTCATAAGCCACTTAGCTAAAACTACTTTCTGCTGATTTCCTCCAGATAGATTTCCAACTTTTTGCTCTAATGATGGAGTTTTTACTTTTAACTCTTCTACATATTTTTTTGAATAAAATATCTCTTTATTTTCATCTAATATACCTTTTGTCATTATCTTGTCTAACGCTGCTAATGTTGTATTCATCATAATACTTTGATTTAAAATAAGTCCATTACCTTTTCTATCTTCAGTAACTAATGCTAAACCATGCTCTATTGCATCTTTTGGAGATTTTATTTCTATTTTTTTACCCTCTAGAAATATTTCACCTTCAACTAAATCATTATAAGCACCGAAAATGCCCATAACTAATTCAGTTCTTCCTGCTCCTACCAAACCTGAAATACCCAATATTTCACCTTTTTTAACTTTAAAAGATACATTATCAACAAGCTTTCTATGAGGCATATTAGAGTCATAAACAGAAAAATTCTTTACTTCTAATATAACTTCCTCGCCTTTATGAGAGATTTTAGGATATCGCTCAGTTAATTCTCTGCCAACCATACCTTTAATAATAGTATCCTCATCCAACTCCTCAACAGGGTAAGTATCTATAGTTTGACCGTCTCTTAATATAGTAACTGTATCAGCTATCTGGAAAATTTCTTCTAATTTATGAGTAATTATTATAAATGTTATGCCTTTATTTTTAAGTTCTTTAATTATTTTAAAAAGAGTTTCTACTTCTGATTCAGTCAAAGCTGCTGTTGGCTCATCAAGAATCAAAACTTCAACATCTTTAGATAAAGCCTTTGCTATTTCTACTAACTGCTGTCTTCCTACTCCTAAAGAACTTACTCTAGTTACAGGATTTATATCAATCCCTAGTCTATCCAATAATTCTTTAGCCATATAATTTAATTTATCATCATCTATAGTAGTACCTTTGAACTTCAAAGGCTCATTAGCCAGATAAATATTTTCTGCTACTGTCATTTGAGGAACTAATGCAAGTTCTTGGTACACTATTGCTATTTTTTTTCTTTCTGAATCTCTTATACCATAAAATTTCTGAACTTCACCTTTCAAAATTATATCGCCTTCATAAGTACCGTATGGATATACACCACTTAAAATCTTCATAAGAGTAGATTTTCCAGCTCCATTTTCTCCACACAACGCATGTACTTCTCCTTTTTTTACTTTAAAATTAACATTATCCAACGCTTTAACTCCTGGAAATTCTTTAGTAATTCCCTTCATTTCTAAAATATACTCGCTC
This sequence comes from Caloranaerobacter sp. TR13, assembly GCF_001316435.1. Lineage (NCBI taxonomy): Bacteria > Bacillati > Bacillota > Tissierellia > Tissierellales > Thermohalobacteraceae > Caloranaerobacter > Caloranaerobacter sp. TR13. Next base: position 17,231 of record NZ_JXLL01000014.1, on the reverse strand, counting down.
ATATTTAAGGACACCTCCAAAATAGAAAAGAAAAACTGTAACTTACCTTTAATCTTTTGTAATTAGAAAAGAGGTTAATAGCATAACCTCTTTTATTTTCCAAACTATTTTTGCTTTGGTCTTTGATCTTCAGGTACATTCTTATATACTTCTTCATATGGATGATATCCATCTTTAATAATAGTATCCATCATATTGTCTTTATCAACTACTATTGGCTCAAGAAGTACTGAAGGAACATCTATTTTCCCATTATTTACAGTGGCATTAGTTTCAACCTTTTCTTTTTTAGCTAATTTAATAGCAACATCTAATGCCGTTTCAGCTAATTTTGGTATTGGCTTATAAACAGTCATTGTTTGTAAGCCTTCAACTATTCTTTGACAAGCTGCTAATTCTGCGTCCTGTCCAGTTACAGGCACTTTTCCTGCTAATTGCTGTTCTGATAATGCAGATATTGCACCACCAGCTGTACCATCATTAGCACAAATTACTGCATCAATATTATTTTTATTAGCTGTTAAAGCGTTTTCCATATGCTTTTGTGCCTCTGAAGGCTGCCAGTCTTTAGACATTTGGTCATATACTAATTTTATATCTCCTTTTTCAATAAATGGTTTTAAAATATTCATTGCACCTTTTTTAAATAAATGTGCATTGTTATCTGTTGGAGCACCACCTATATAAACATAGTTTCCTTTTGGCACTAATTTAGTTATATATTCAGCTTGTAATTCCCCAACTTTCTCATTGTCAAAAGATACGTAAACATCTACTTCTGAATTTTTGATTAATCTATCATAAGAAAGAACTGGTATTCCTTCTTCATGCGCTGCTTCAACAATAGTTGCTGCAACCTCAGCATTATGAGGTGCAACCATAAGTACATCTACGCCCTGTGAGATTAAATTCTCAGCTTGTGCAATTTGCTTATTATCATCTCCATTAGCCGCTTGAATTAAAATCTTAACTCCTAATTCCTTAGCTCTTGCCATTAAAGTATCTCTATCTTTTTGCCACCTTTCCTCTTTTAATGTATCCATTGAAAATCCTATTACTATCACATCATCATTGTCCTCTTTGTTTGCACCTGACGACGTATTTGTGCTGTCACTTGAGCATCCTACAAATATGCTCATAGTTAAAACTAAAATACTTATAAGTGCAGTAACTTTTTTAAATCTTCTAAATGTCATCTAATAACCCCCTCCATATTTTGAAAATGTTTTCCTCGTGATTTATTATAGCATGGTATGTTAGTAAATATTTGTCTAGTTTCTTCATAATAAAGCTAACATTAAATTTTCACAAAATATTTTCTTGACTTTTTTGACCTACTAACTAATATAACAGCAAAAAAAGTAAGAATATTATCATTTGCCTTTTTTTAGTAACATTAATTTTCATTATAAATATTATATTAATTAACAGGACTCAATCTATGGGAGGAATAACAGATGTTTCTAAAAAAATTATTTAGAAAAAAAGAAGCTGTACATAAATATGAAATCAATGATGCAATTTTAATACTAGAAAAAAAGATAAAAATACTGAAAAAAGCAAGTAACAATATGGATACTAAAAAAAAATATATCCTCCAAACAATGGAGGATATAATCAATCTATTTAAAGAAATCGATTATGAAATATATAAAATGAGCTATCAACTTAAAGATTTCGATAAGAAAACATATTACAGCATATTTATTAACTTGCTTTATAAATACTTAAACGATATCGAAAAAGAAGATTCAGAAAAACTATTAAAAGATTTAAGAAAACCTTTAGCAATCTTAGATGTGCTTAAAAAATAGCTCTATGCTACCTCAATTTCTTTATTCTTAGCATAATATTTTTCTTCATCAAATTCTCCTTCTGATTTTGAAACAACTATCGTACAAACTGCATCTCCAGTAATATTTACAACTGTTCTACACATATCTAATAATCTGTCGATACCTATTATTAATGCAATACCTTCAACTGGCAACCCTACAGATTGAAGTACCATTGATAAAGTAATAAGCCCTACTCCTGGTACACCAGCAGTACCTACTGAAGCTAATGTTGCAGTTAATATTACTGTTAGAAATGCTTGTAATGAAAGGTCAATACCATATACTTGAGAAATAAAGATTACAGCAACCCCCTGCATTATAGCAGTACCATCCATATTTATTGTTGCACCTAGCGGTAATGTAAATGAAGCTATGTTTTTAGAAACTCCACATCTCTGTTCTACCGTTTCAATTGTAACTGGTAATGTACCGTTACTTGAAGCCGTTGAAAATGCAACACTCATTGCAGGTGCAAAGTTTTTAAAGAATTGTAAAGGATTTAATTTACCTAATCCACCTAATATACCCATATAAGTTAAACTTGCATGTATTAAAAGCGTTAATAGAACAGCCATCATATATTTTAACAATGGAACCATTGCATCAAATCCAACAGTTGCAAAAGTTTTAGTAATAAGTGCAAAAACTCCGTATGGTGCTATTAACATTATTAGCATTACCATTTTCATCATTATCTCGTTTAAAGAATTGAAAATTTCAATAACTGGCTGTGCTTTTTCTCTTATAAGAGCCATAGTTACACCAGTCAATAATGCAAATACTATTATTTGAAGCATAGTACCATTTGCAAGTGAAGCTATTGGATTTTTAGGAACCATATCGATTACGACATCAACAAATGATTTAGCAGTTCCAATTGTAGGCTCTTTTTTAAGTACATTAGATAAATCTAATCCTATACCAGGATCTATTATATTTGCCACAATCAACGCAAGTGTTATTGCAACACATGTAGTTATTAAATAAAAAGCTATAGTTTTAACACCAACTCTTCCAAGTTTATTTACATCTCCTATAGCTGAAGCTCCAACAACTAGTGAAACAAATACTAAAGGTACAACTAGCATCTTGATAGAATTAATAAAAATCCCACCGACTAATCTTAATATACCATTAATAATTATTGTATCCTTGATGTAACTAGCTGGTAACTTATTTAAAATAATCCCAAAAAATACACCAAGTATTAGACCAATTAGTATTTTTTGAGTAAGACTAGTTTTGCTTTTCACGCCATTTCCCCCTTATTTATTTTTTATATTAATAATCTGTAATAATTATAAGGGGTAACAATCGCTAAAATACAAAATAATACAAAAACATACACAGAATTTTCTTGAAAATGAATATATGAGGTTGCTAAAATTCACTGTACAATAATAATCCCTCTATAAACTTAAGAACTTTAATCTTACCACCTAAAGTCCTCTTTCCTCTAATAAGGTCCATTTCTGCTTTTATATCTTCAAAGTCAAACAAAGCATTTGAATATCTAACAAAAGCATCATTTAAATTATCTTCTAACCCTAAATTAGCTATATTAACTAATGCTTTATTAATAGCTCTCCTAATTCTTTGTTCCATAGCTTTTGGACTATTGCTTAAAGTATTACAAATATCACTAATTTTAATATTAGAAGGTTTTAAATCATTGCTAAGTATATAATTACAAATATCAATTATATCCTTACTTCCCTTTTCCCCCAAAATCCCTAATTGGCTTAATATAAGTTTCATCTTTACTTCTCTGTCTTTCTTTTTATATCTCTGACTATTTAACTCTAAGTCTTCAAACATATGCTTTATACCCTTTAATGCTCTCTCTAGCTTTATTTTTTCTGAAACATTTTTTATTACTTTAACTATCTCAATAACATTAACTGGCTTACTTATAAAAAAGTCAATCCCTGCATTATAAGCTTTACTTATCAATTCCTTTGAAGACACTTGTGAAATCATAATAAATTTTATTTGGTTGTTATAACTTCTAATTTCCTTTACTACTTGTATTCCATCTTTATTTGGCATTAGCAAATCTATTAAAACAATATCTGGCCTCTTTAAAAGTATTTCATTTACTATATCGTCTCCTCTTAGTGAATATCCAACTAATTCTCCTAATTCATTATCTTCTATAATATTTTCAATAACTCTAATTACACTATAATCATCCTCAATAATATAAAATTTCAATTTTCATCAACCTCCAATACTTTTTCTGGTATTGAGATTTGAAAAACTGTTCCACCTTTATATTTTGAGTTTACTATTATTTTACCTTTAAAATAATTTTCTACCATATCTTTAACTAATGTAAGTCCTATCCCCCTATTTAAGTCACCTGTTTCTGGATTAAACTTAGTAGAAAAACCTGGATCAAAAATATTTTTCATATCCTTTTCCCTAATCCCTTCACCATTATCATAAACTTTAAATATATGATAACCATCTTTTTTATAATGAACTACCATTATAAACCCACTTTCTTCTGTCTTCTTAATAGCTTCAATAGAATTATTAATTAAATTTCTAAGTAGCGAAATAATATGATAATGCTCTTTTGTTTTAAAATTATCTCCTACTTGAAATATTAGATTTATATTCAAATTTTCACTTTCTAAGTATCGCTTAGTACTTTCCTGCAATATATAAAAAATATCTTTAAGACTCATACTTGAATATTCAATCTTTCTTACAGTAGTTTCTTCTATACCCTTTATAACTCGAATATAGTCTTTTTTTATCTCATGCACATCTTTAGCTATAGAAAGCGATAAATTTTTCAAATGGCTTAATGTTTTATCATTAGAAATTGCTTCATATAGCTTAAAAGAATTATTCATTACCTTTTCTATATAATCGATATTTTTTTTCATAAAATATATCTCACTTTTAAGACTAGATGTTAATAGAACCAGCTTTCTATATCTATCCTCATGCTCTTCTTTTATCAACAATAGTTTATAATACTTTATAACAGATAGTAATGATATTGAAATAAAGGTTCTAACTAAAGCGACTAAAAACAATATTTTTACAGCTGCTGTAATATTAGTTAAAGTTATTTTATCTAATCTTAATAGTATTTCACAAAAATTTGCAATGAAGTCACAAGCCCACACCCTTATAAATAACGATAAGAAATTTTTTTCCTTATTTTTTAAATTGAATATATGAAAGCAAATTCCAAATATCATATAAAAAAACAATACAGGATAATTCACAGCAAAGCTTTGCTCAAAACTTAAATGATTAATCGACAATAAAAAATATCTAAATAAAAATACAGTTAAACTTGTAACTATCGATGTAACAATAGTGTCCAAACTCTTATACCAAAAAAGGCCAAAAGTAAATACTATTACTGCAAGAGATATTCTAAAATTTTCTACTATAAAACTAAAATAAAATTGCGATATAAGTGTAACACTAAAAGCTAGAAAAAACATTTTTTTAATTTTTCCCATATAACCACCTCTACATCTATAAATCCATATTAACATAAATTTTAAGTTTTGAAAAAAATCGTGCAAGTATAGTTTTAAATAGAAATGTTAGAAAATGAAATAGATTAAAAATAAGATCAGATATTAATAAAAAAAGCCTCTTAGTCAAAACTAAGAGGCTTATAATATACCTTTATAAAGTTAGTTTTTATTTATCAAAATAACAGAAGCAATTCGTTTATCAACAGCAACCTGTGTATACCCCACTTGAAATACATAAGACGGAAATGTTTGTATCATCTTTATTTTCATTCCAGGTAAGATTCCCATAGCCATAAGTTTTCTCAATATAGACTTACTATCTGTATCTAGCTCTGCGATAATACCTTCTTCACCACTTTTCATTTTAACTGCAGGAATTGTTTTAAACCCATCATGAGCTTTAGCCATTTCTTTTCCTCCATTTCCTAATAAGTTGTATTAATTTAGGTTCTTTAGGTATTTCAAAACCACAATTAGGACATTTATATTTATTACAACTTTTATTTAAAGGACAACCATGACAACCTTTTTGACTTTCATTTTCATTAAATTCATACCCACAGAAATTACATTTTATCATGCTAACACCCCAAATGTACCTAGTATCCAATTAAGTACAAAACCTGCAGCAAAAGAGAATATCAATATAAATGTACCCATTAAAATAGCTGTTTTCGTACCTCTTTCTTTAATCATCATTGCAAACTGAGCAACACAAGGAACAAATAAAGTTAATGTTGCAGCTGCAACTACAAGCTGTCTAGGAGATAAAACACCTGCCTGCTGCAAGTCATAAAGTCCTGCTGCTCCATAGTCTCTTCTAAAGAATCCAAAAAGAAATACTTTAGCCACATTATCTGGTAGCCCTATCATATTTACAACAGGTTTAAGCATATTCACTAGAACATCAAATAGTCCAGTTATATTTCCAATCCAAATCAAAACACTAGCGAATATAAACAGAGGTACTATTTCAATAAAATACCATTGCATTCTAGTATAAGTTTTTATCAATATGTTTGTCAATTTTGGCAATCTAAGTGGTGGTACTTCCATATAAAAACTTGGGCCTTCACCAGGCATAATCTTAGACGTTAAGTAGCCTATAAATAAAAATACAAACAACATGAATATTATCCAAACTAATAGTGCCTTAGGTTCACCTGATAATAAAGCTAAAATTACACCTAGTTGTGCAGAACACGGTATTGCTAAAGCTAATAATAAAGTAGCAATAACCCTTTCTCTTTTAGTTTCTAAAGTCCTGCTTACCATAGTTGCCATAGTGTCGCAGCCAAAACCTAAAGTCATAGGTATAACTGCACGACCGTTTAATCCTATTTTTTTGAATATTCTATCTACAAGCATTGCTAATCTAGGTAAGTACCCACTATCTTCTATAATAGAAAATGCAAAGAAAAATGTTCCAACTATAGGTAAAACAATAGCTGCAGCATATCTAATACCAAGCGTTATTATTCCATACTCATTACCAATTAGGTCCTGTAACCATTTCCAAGGTATAACTGTATTTACTACTCCATTGACCCACGGATTTATATATGCTTCAAATATATTAGCTTCTAAAAAATCTACTACTGTCCCTGCACCAAATTGACCTACAAATTTATATAATCCAAAGTATATAACAAGCAGTAAAATAGGAATGCCTGTAATTGGATTCATAGTTAATTTGCTAAGAAAGTTAGAAATGCTACTTCTATTTTTATCATCTTTGGTAACAACTTGACTTGTAATATCTTCAACAACTTTTTGCCTAGAAAGAGCTATAATATAACTTAAGGGTTTATCATATTTCTCCTTAGTTTTATTTATTATTTCACTTATTTTAATATAGTTGCTTCCTTCGGTTACCTTTACTTTTTCAATAATATCTTCATCTTCCTGTAATAATAGTAAAGCTATAGACCTCTTTGAAAGTACGTATTCGCCTTTTAAATTATCAATAATATAGTTTATCGAATTTTCTATAGCGTCGTCATATTTAAAACTAAGCTGCTTTGACATACCTTTCAACCCTTTCTTTTAAAGTGTCTATTCCTTTGTTTAAAGCTGCTATAGTAGATATAACTGGAATTCCTAAATCTCTTTCCAACTTAGCAGTATCTATTTTAAGCCCCATTCTTTCTGCTTCATCCATGATATTTAAAACTAATATAACTGGTAGGCCTGCCTCAATTAACTGAATAGTCAATGGTAACATCCTCTGTATATTCTTAGCATCTATAACATGAATTACAGCTTTAGGTTTTTCTCTAAGCAAAAGTTCTCTTGTTACCTTTTCTTCTTCTGTAATACACATAAGAGAATACATACCAGGAGTATCTATTACCTCATATTCAGTATCTCCTATCTTTCCTCTTCCTCTAGAAACCTCAACTGTTGTACCAGGATAATTAGAGACTGTAACATATGCTCCAGTTAATATATTAAACAATACACTCTTACCAACATTTGGACTTCCAACTAAAGCAATCTTTTCTAATCCTTGTGTATTATCATTTACCTCACCATGACAACAATCAATACCTAATAACATATATAAAAATCTTTTATACCATGGCTTATTTTGAGGTTTATTTTTACAACATTCCATCGTATAACCTCCTTTAAATTTGTATTGATAATCATTATCATTTATCGGTTTAAATTTAGGCCCTCCTAACCTATAAAATACAAAGAGAGCTTTTTATTACATTCCTTTCTAATACATTATATGTATAAATAAGAATTATTATCAATCTCAATAGTATTATATAATACAGTTTTTAATAATGCAAGTAATATTTAATTTTTGTAATTATTAAACTGCACAAACGCATCATTGTTATTTCACGCAACATACTACATTAAACATATAATATTATGAGAAGATATAGGGGAGATTAAAATGGCTGCAATAAATAAAGATGTACTTAATATACTTTCGACAGGAATATTTAGAAAGCTGTTAGATTGTGAATTTATTGAAATTGCACAACTTAATGCGGCAATAGCTTTGCTTATTAAAGCTAATATTGATTTTGATGTATCTTTTACTTCAGGTACGAGGCGTTCTTCTCCTACTGCAACTTTAACAATTTATATTAATCCTACTGCTCGCATAAGATTTTCTTTTGTATTTGATTCTAATATTAGTAATATTTTTTAAACATAAAAGGGGCTTACGCCCCTTCAGATTTTCTTTAGTATTTTATCAACTGTTTCCTTTACTACATCATAACAACAATTACCCGTTGGATTCTTTATTTTACACTGACTACTCTTCATAGCCCCAGTAAGTTTTATTACATCTTTAACATTTCTAGCCCCTTCTTCTATTATCACTTTCTCTATCTGTTTTTCTGTAACCTTATTACAATAGCAAATATATTTTGGATTAGCATCTATTTTGAACCAAATAGGTACTTTTACATCTTTTTTAGTAAACTTTTTACTTTCTTCATTATAATATACTACATCACATGCTTCATCCATACATAGAAAATAATTGCTATCACCAATTTCTTTCACTTTATCCTCAATAATCATATTTTTTACAGTTATATTCTCAACATATTGCCCTTTTTTACCACATTTAGGACATATCTTATTATCTACCTTTCCTGTAGATTTTACCTCTCCTACTCAACATAAATTCTTACCAGACTTCATTTTATCAACTCCCTTAATTCTTTTTTTATTTTGTTCTTTTTTTATTCTTAATATATAAATATTATCGTTCATTTTAACAATTTTGTGAATAATATATTTGCTTTAACAAATAATAAAATTAAATTTTGACTTGTAAAGTGAGGTGTCTAAACAAATGGATTTAAATATTGAAAAAAATCTAGAAGCAAAATATAAGAAGTTAGAAGAAATAATTGAAAAATACAAAAGCGAACAAGGAATGCTTATTAAAATCCTACAAGAATCTCAAGATATTTTTGGATATCTACCAATCGAAGTCCAATCATACATATCAGATAAACTAAACATACCTATCTCAACTATCAACGGTGTTGTTAGTTTCTATTCTTTATTTTCTCAAAAACCGCAAGGTAAATATACTATTGGTGTTTGCCTAGGAACTGCCTGTTATGTAAAAGGAGCGCAAGAAGTATTAGAAGCTATAAAAAAAGAATTGCATATAGATATAGGAGAAACAACTATGGACGGACTTTTTACTTTAAAAGAAACTAGATGTATAGGTGCTTGTGGTTTAGCTCCAGTTATATCTATAAATGATGAAGTATACGGAAGATTAACTCCAGCTGATATACCAGCAATACTTTACAAATACATAAAAACTCATAAAGAAATTATATTATCAAAATAGGAGTTGGTGGATATGGAACTACGCCCGTTAAAAACAATTGATGATATAAAAACACTAAGAGAAGAAACCTTAAAAGATATGAAACTACGTTTTAAAGAATATAAAATAGAAAATGAAATAAAAAAATATCACATTTTAGTTTGTACAGGAACTGGCTGCACTTCTTCTAAAAGTAATATTATAAGGCAAAAATTAGAAAAAGAAATTAAAAAACGAAATCTACAAGATAAAGTCAAAGTCTTCAAAACTGGATGTTTTGGTTTTTGTAAATTAGGACCTATTATTGTAGTCCATCCTGATAGAACTTTCTATATTAAAGTAGAACAGAAAGATGTTGACGAAATTTTAGATAAACATATTATGAACAATCAAGTAGTCAAAAAATTATTATATAAATCACCATCTAATGATGAAATTCAAGAAACTATTGATGAAATAGATTTTTTCAACCATCAAATGCGAATAGCATTAAGAAATTGCGGTGTTATAAACCCTGAAGATATAAGAGAATACATAGCTTTAGATGGATATTTAGCTTTAGCTAATATACTACAAAACAAAACTGATCCTAAAGAGATAATAAAAATTATAAAAGACTCAGGCTTAAGAGGTCGAGGTGGTGGAGGATTCCCAACAGGACTTAAGTGGGAATATGCAAGAAATTATGAAGGTAGCAAAAAATATGTATTGTGTAATGCAGACGAAGGTGACCCAGGCGCTTTTATGGATCGCTCCATACTTGAAGGTGACCCACATAGTGTAATTGAAGCAATGATAATAGCAGGATACACTATAGGTGCTTCTCAAGGATATATATATGTAAGAGCTGAGTATCCAATTGCTGTTGAAAGACTTGAAATTGCAATTAATCAAGCTAGAAAGCTAGGTCTTTTAGGAAAAAATGTTCTAGGCTCATCCTATAGTTTTGACCTTGATATTAGGCTAGGTGCAGGTGCCTTTGTCTGTGGAGAAGAAACTGCCCTTATACAGTCTGTAATGGGACTAAGAGGCGAACCCATACCAAGACCTCCATTCCCAGCTGAAGTAGGTTTATGGGAAATGCCAACATTAAATAACAATGTAGAAACCTATGCAAATATACCCATTATATTAAGAAAAGGTGCCAAATGGTATTCAAGTATTGGTACTGAGGATAGTAAAGGAACTAAAGTTTTTTCACTTGCCGGTCAAATAAATAATACGGGATTAATTGAGGTTCCTATGGGAACTACATTAAGAACTATTATTTATGAAATAGGTGGAGGAATTCATGATAATAAAAAATTTAAAGCTATACAAACTGGCGGTCCTTCTGGTGGATGTATTCCAGAATCTTTATTAGATACGAAAATAGATTATAGGTCTTTAACAGATATCGGTTCTATGATGGGTTCTGGTGGAATGATTATTATGGATGAAACAGACTGTATGGTTGATATTGCTAGGTTTTATCTTCAATTTGCCCAAGATGAATCCTGTGGTAAATGTGTTCCTTGTAGAGTAGGCACAAAACGATTATTAGAAATATTAGACAAAATTACTTCTGGAAAAGGAGAAATGGAAGATTTAGAAATCCTCGAAAGTTTATGTTATGACATAAAAGATTCTTCACTATGCGGATTAGGGCAAACAGCTCCAAATCCAATATTAAGTACATTAAAATATTTTAAAGATGAATATATAGCACACATTAAAGATAAAACCTGCCCTGCAGGCGTATGTAATGGACTGCTCAAAATCGTAATATCTAAAGAAAAATGTGTTGCTTGTGGTATATGTGCAAGAGTTTGTCCTGTTAATGCAATAACAGGTCAGCACAAAAAAACACCATTCCAAATTAATCAAGACATATGTATAAAATGTGGTGCATGTATTCCAAAATGTCCTGTAAATGCAATTTACAAACGATAAAGGTAGGTGAATATGATGGAAAACGTTAGAGAAAAAGAAGATGCTAAACTTTCTGACAAAACTGTAACCATAAATATAGATGGAAGAGATTTTCAGGTTCCTGGAGGTATCACTGTTTTAGAAGCTGCACGACTTGTTAACATAGAAATTCCAAGTTTATGCTATTTAAAAGATATAAACGAAATAGGAGTTTGTAGAGTTTGTGTAGTAGAAATTGAAGGATCAAGAACTCTACAAGCATCGTGTGTTTATCCAGTAAGAGAAGGACTTAAAATTAGAACTAATACAGAAAGAGTTCGTAGAGCTAGAAAAACTGCTGTAACTTTACTTTTATCAAATCATCATAGAGAATGTTTAACTTGTATTAGAAATCTAAACTGTGAACTTCAAAATTTAGCTGATAATTTAGGAATTAGAAATATCCCTTATACAGGCGAATCAAAAGATTATGGTTTTTTTGATAGTAATCCTGCAATACAAAGAGATTACAATAAATGTATTAATTGTAGAAGATGTATGGCAATTTGTAATAAAATACAGGAATGTTATGTATATTCTCCTATTAATCGTGGATTAGATACAATTATTGCTCCAGCATTCCAGAAAGATATGTCTGATGTAACCTGTATAATGTGTGGTCAGTGTGTACTTGCATGTCCTACCGCTTCCTTAACAGAAAAAGAATTTATAAATAAAGTATGGGATGCAATATCTGATCCTACTAAACATGTAATAGCTCAAACTGCACCTTCAATACAGATTACAATTGGTGAAATATTTGGAATGCCTGTTGGTTCTTTCGTAGCTGGTAAATTAGTTGCTGCTTTAAGAAGAATAGGCTTCGATAAAGTTTTCGCAACAGATGTAACCGCTGATTTAACTATAATGGAAGAAGCTAGTGAATTAGTCGAAAGGCTATTAAAGCATCCTGATCATTTACCACTATTGTCTTCTTGCTGCCCTGGTTGGGTAAAATATGCTGAACACTTTTATCCTGAGTTTTTACCAAACCTTTCAACTACCAAGTCGCCTCATGAAATGTGTGGTGCATTGACTAAAACTTGGTATGCTAAGAAGTATGGTATAGACCCTAAAAATATTGTAAATGTAGCAATAATGCCTTGTACAGCAAAAAAATATGAAGCAATGCGTCCTGAAATGCAATCGGATGGATATAGAAATGTTGATTATGTTTTAACAACCAGAGAGTTAGGTAGAATGATTAGACAATTAGGTATTGACTTTGTAAACTTACCAGATGAAGAATATGATGAGCCTTTTGACCAATATAGTGGTGCAGGTATGATTTTTGGTGCTACTGGCGGAGTTTTAGAAGCAGCTGTAAGAACTGCTCATAAATTAGTAACAGGAAAAGAAATGCCCGTTCCTGATTATGAAGAAGCTAGAGGACAAAGTGGACTTAAATACGGAAAAGTTACACTTGGAGATAAAACAATAACTCTTGCTATTGCTCATGGTACTGGAAATGCCAAAAAAGCTTTAGAAATGTATAAAAGTGGTGAAAAGAAATTTGACTATATGGAAGTTATGGCGTGCCCAGGAGGATGTGTTGGAGGTGGAGGTCAGCCTATATTAGGCAGTAGAGATCATAAATATATCTCTTTAAGCTATCGCCACAATAGAGCAGATGCATTATATAATATTGAAAAGGGTAAAAAAGTCAGACGCTCTCACGAAAATCCTAGAGTTAAACAGATATACAAAGAATTTTTAGGTCATCCTCTATCAGAAGTATCAAAGAAATATCTTCACACAAGCTATGTAGAAAGAGGAAAACATCCTTATTTAAAAGCGTGACAGTTAACCTGCCACGCTTTTGTTTTATTCTATAATAATTTTTTCCTACGTGCTAAATAAACACCATTTGTTTAAATTTATTTCTTTGTATATATAAGTTTTTTATACTGCTTTTCATCCAAGAAAAACATATCTTCAATATAATAGTCACCTTTAAAATCATTTGATACTTCCACCATTAGTGTATTTCCATTATCGTATTCTATAACAATAAAATTCTCTAATTTTGCTGAATCACTACTCTTTTCTCTGATTTCTTTTAGTATTGGCTTCCAGCGTTCCAAATTTTTATCATATGTCACATTAGTAATTAAATATTCTAAATGTGGTCTTGTTGAAGCAAGTATAGTACGATATATATTATACACATAATACTTATTCTTATCTTTTTCTTCCTTGTACTTTATATAGAAAACAAAATTAGTGCATAATAAGAATATAATTGTTATAACTAGTAATATAAATTTTCTTCTATAATTTTTTTCTGAATACATTTTCAACACTCCAAATGAGATTATTAATAAAAACTAACCTATTTAAAACAAGATATATAAAAGGTTTAAAAGTTTTTTTCATAATATTTATCCCTCTATTTACATTTATTTTGCTCAATTAATTGCTTGTTCACCTTTATAGTAATGTTTTTTGTATTATTTGTCAATTATGTTTTTATAGTTCTTATATACTATTATTTACCTGTGAATTCTTTGTAAAATTAAATCTAAATATGAAATTTATAACATATCTTAAAAATATCTATATTTAAAAGCGTGACAGATTTTTCTGCCACGCTTTTCTCTTACTCAATAATATTTTTCTGTATTTGCTGCCAAATATCTAAATAAAATTCTTGATTTCTTGGATTATAATAGTTAGGTATATTACCTAGCCTCCATAATGATATTCCACCTATTTCAAATTCTTTAGCCAAGTTTATTTTTTCTATAACACTTCTACTATCCTCATACCAAATTATATTTTCTGTTCCTTCCAAATCATTATAATACCTTATATATGGATTTTTTGAATTATCATCAAAATTAATTATTTCGTCTATTGTACGCCCTTTATTTAATTCTTCTTTTATCCTGTTATAAATCATTTCATAAGTAGGCTTGTCTGAATAAATTATATTATTATCTTCATTATCTTCATTTATATCACCATCATAAAGTTTACCTTCTTTTACTTTCCATTGAGCAGTTCCAAAATTAATTTGAAGTAAAATTTTATCTTTTTGGGCTACACCATTTTCTTCATCCGTAATATCCAATAATGCTTGTCTTATTTGTGATATTGGTGTTAATGGAGTATATACAATTTCATCAACTAAATATGTTGATTCTAAATCCTTGTCATCATAATCATGAGCCATTAAAATAATTTTATCAGCAATATGTCCAATTTCTCTATAATCATAGGCGCTATTCCATGTTCTTGGTGGTACTGTAACATACAATTTCTTATTATTCTTAATTAACTCTTCTTTTAAATCTTTTAGAAACATTATAAAACTCTGACTGTCTTTTTCTTCTAGCCTTTCAAAATCAATTACAACACCATCAAATGTAATATTCTCTCCATATATCTCCTTACCAGTTATACTATCAATAATTTGCTGTATAGCTGAATCTTTATACTCTAATATAGTACCTATATTTTTATCTGCATATACGTTTAATTGTGTTGATATGTTATACTGTTTTGCGAAACTTAATGGCTCATTAAATCCATATGGTACATAAAAATCATTTTTGTTTAATGTAGTCATATTAAGAAAAACTTTATCATTTTCTTCATCATACTCCATTCTACTCCATCCAAATGATAGTGAATTTATATTTTGAATCGATTTGTTTTTCAAAAACATTTTAAATTGTTCATAAGAATTTATTGCATAAAAAGTATGTAATTCTAATTGTTTTTCTATATTAGGTTCAGTATTTGCAGACTCAATAACTTTTACTTTATCATTAATACTTGCTGTTTTAGTAGTTGGATCCCAACTTACTTCTTTTCCTAGCATTTCAGCAACTGCACGAACTGGTGCATATGTAGTACCATTGTATAAAATATTATCAACTTGAACATTTTCACCATTAACCTTAAGGTTAACATAATTAAATAATACTTGAATTGTCTGCATAGTATTTTCTGCATACACAGTTATACTAAATAATACAATAATAAAAATTAGAAACCCAATACCTATACCTTTTCTACTTTTAAACAAATCAATCAACTCCTTTAAATTAGCTTAGCCTGTCCTACTATTTAGTTTTTATATTTCCATAACTTCTAATTGAATAATAAATTTTTGATTTGTTTACTTTATTTTATCATATTTTGTTGTTTTATTAATACAAACAAAACGTGGCAAACTACTCTGCCACGTTTTTTGAATTTAATTCTTTCAATTTTTCAATGTCTTTTTACCGTTTAACAAATAATAAAACACCCTTGTGCCAAAAGCTATTTTTACTCAACTAAATTCAATATAACTGAAGCGAATTGTTTCATATCATCCAAATGTAATTCTATTATCCTTTTAACAATATCTAAATCTATATTTTGATAATCATGTACTGCAATATTTCTAAAACCAACCATTGCTTTAAGTTTCCTATTTAATTCCTCACTTATTATGCTATTTTTATAAAGCAATTCAAAACCATCTCTACTATTTTGAGGTATTCCTAATGATTTTTCAGCTACAACATGCATAGCTAAATCTATACATGCTTCAGCAGCTCTTTGAATATTCAATATGATAGAATCTTGTTTCGTATAGTTTAAAAGATTTTGTGGATTATTTTCATATTCTTCATGAATACGCCTAATGCATCTTTCAATTATAGCTACTTTATTTAAAATAACATCCTTATTCATATACGTACCCTCTTTCTTTTATCTTTTGCAAAACTACTTGTCTTTCCTCATTCAACAAACAATATTCTTTTAATACTCTTATCTTATATTCATTTACTCTCCTGTCATCCTTAGAATAAATAACCCTACCATTACCAATAATTTGTGCTTTAAAAACTGTTGTTGCTTTATTCAAATCTATCAAGTCTACATCTCTATTTAAAACATCTGCCAACTCCTGGCTAATCATAAAAATCTCATAATCATCAAAATATTTATCGCTTAAAAATGCTATATCTATATCACTATCTTTTCTTAGACGCTTTTTAGCTGCAGAACCAAAAATTATAACCAAATAAGGAGAAACTCTATTTATCAGTATATCTTTAATTTTTTCAATTTCTACTGCTAAAAGTGTATTTTTCAAACTAATTCTCCCCTTTTTAAATTAATTATAACATAATACCTATAGTATTAATTTTCTAATTTTGCATAAAAATCTCCTTCAAAAATTTTCTTATATCTCTCCTACTTTTTCGCTTATTAATAGTCATTCAACTCTTTCAATTGCTTAATACTTTTTCTAAAAGATTTAATATCTGAATAGCTCTATTAATATCCTCATCAGTAATATAATCATTTTTCTTAATTAATTGCTTATAGTTTTTAGTTATAGAACTATATACTTCATGATATGATTTAATAAAATTCAAGAAACTAGCACTAAAATGCTGACAATAAATATTATTATAACTATAAACTTTTTAACTTCATAACTTCACTTTCTATTTCATTTTTATAATATTACACTTAAGTATTTCTATATATCATTTATACCATATTACTTCACTTCCTTCTAATTTTTTATAAATAATTAATCAAATGTAGAATATTATCCTTTTTAAATAGAAAAATATCTCAAGTTTAACCCTTAAAACTTAAATA